>CAZLMF010000049.1:0-11991 GCA_964560565.1 uncultured Oscillospiraceae bacterium | reverse complement strand
GGGAAGTATAGCGTGAAAAGGAGATACACAATACCGCATATAATAATTGATATTGCTAGTGCTGTGTTGATTATTTTAATTTGGGTTGTGCTTTCTAATCAGCTGTCCACACTACCCTCAAAAGTGCCTTTTCATATAAACGCACAAGGCGAGGGGAAGTTTATTCTGCCGAGTTTTTTACTTGCGATATACCCTTTGCTTGCTATGGGGATAACGGCACTTTCAATATGGCTGAGTTTTCATCCGAAAGGCTTTGCGAAGCGTTTTGACGCATCGCCAACAAATGCACAGCCTTTTTACAATATCCTTGTGTCCATGCTAGGCGAGATAAGGCTTGTTCTGCTACTAATTGTGATGGAGCTTTTCTTTGGTGCAGTGCAAACTGCAAACGGTGAGCAGGGAGTGCCTAGCTTTTTAGCGCTATGGTGTTTGATACTGATAGTAATCATGGTGCGTATTCGCACAAGGCAAATAAAAAGAATAGAATATTAATGGAGGTCACATGGGGAAGTATTTTCAAGATAGCTACCGTATAATGCAGATAAAGCAGATTGCAAACGGTGTGTATGATATGACGGTGTTTTGCCCTGAGGTGGCGAGCATTGCGAAGCCGGGGCAGTTTGTGCATATAAAAATTGAGGGATTTACCCTGCGCCGCCCAATGTCGATTTGCACGATAAACAAGGAAAACGGCACTATTAGAATAGTGTTTGAAATAAGAGGGCAGGGCACAGAAAAGTTAGCAACGCTTAGGGTGCATGATTATTTGGATATGATAGCGCCTTTAGGCAATGGCTTTGACCTGCTTGATAAAGAGGCATTGCCTGTAATTATAGGGGGTGGGTTGGGAACACCTCCTATGCTTGCACTTGCGGAGTATTACGGCGATAGCGCAACTGCAATTTTAGGCTTTAGGTCGCAAGATAAGGTTATGCTTGGCATTGACTTCTCGAAAACTGGGGCATATTCCTACCTTTGCACCGATGATGGCTCTCTTGGACGAAAAGGCTATGTCACCGACTTGCTAGCTGAGCGACTAACAGGCGGTCACGCTGATATTGTCTACGCTTGCGGCCCAAAAGCAATGCTAAAGGCAGTTGCGGAGATGTCAAAAAAGTTTGGTGTGCGCTGTCAAGTTTCCCTTGAGGAAAGAATGGGCTGTGGCGTTGGGGCATGCTTGGTATGTGCATGTAAAACGCAGGATGCAAACGGCGAGCACTTCAGCCATGTATGCAAGGACGGTCCGGTTTTTGAAGCGGACAAAATAGTATTTGATTGAATGTGAGGTTTACGAATGAATCCTGATTTAAGCGTAAATATATGCGGTTGTAAGCTGAAAAACCCAGTAATCCCAGCATCGGGAACATACGGCTTTGGCAAGGATTATGAGTCGTTGTATCCCATCGAACAGCTTGGAGGCATTGCATGCAAAGGAATCACTTTGGAGCCTCGTGAGGGGAATCCTCCTCCACGAATTGCAGAGACACCATCGGGCATACTAAATTCCGTTGGATTGCAAAACCCTGGGGTTGAGTATTTTATTGAACATGAGCTACCTTATTTAAGCGACAAGGGGACTGTTATAATTGCAAATATTGCAGGGAAAACTGCCGAGGATATGGGCGTAGTTGCAAAAAAGCTTGATAGCACAAATGTTGATATCATAGAACTTAATATTTCCTGCCCTAATGTCAAGGAGGGCGGTGTTGCATTTGGCACTAGCTGTCAAAGTGCAGCAGCGGCAACAAAAATAGTCCGCAAGAACACAAGCAAGCCCCTTATGGTGAAGCTTTCGCCTAATGTGACGGATATTGCAGAGATTGCAAGGGCGGTAGAGGGCGAGGGCGCAGATGCTGTGTCCCTTATAAACACCCTGCTTGGCATGAGGATTGATGTTCGCACACGCAGACCAATCCTTGGGAACAATGTTGGTGGCTTGTCGGGTGCGGCGATATTCCCTGTTGCGGTTAGAATGGTTTGGCAGGTTGCAAATGCGGTGAAAATCCCAGTTGTGGGCATGGGCGGAATTTATACAGCTCAGGATGCAATTGAAATGATGCTTGCAGGGGCAAGCGCTGTGCAAATAGGCACAGTAATGTTTGACGATCCCTTTTCGCCGCTTAAAATTATTCGGGGAATTGAGGAATATATGAAGCTTAATAACATAAGCGAGCTAAAGGAAATTATAGGCAAAGTTGAGGTGTGGTAATGAAAGAACCGATAACGACAATTTATCTTATCAGACACGCGGAGGCTGAGGGGAACACAAAGGAAATTTTCCAAGGCCATTCTGACGGAGCAGTAAGTGAAAAGGGAAGAATTCAGCTTCAAGCGCTTAGTGAGAGATGCAGGCAGTTCCCTTTTGAGGCTGTTTATTCATCGCCACTTCAGCGTGCGCATGAAACAGCAGAGGCTGCAAACCTGCATTATAATCTCCCAATAATCGTAAGAGATGATTTAATGGAGATAAACGGCGGTGTATTCGAGGGCAATTATTGGAGTGAGCTGCCGAATCTTTTTCCTGACGAGTATAGTGTTTGGGAGAATAGCCACCATGATTTCACCATTGAAAACGGAGAGAGCATGAGAGAGGTTTTCGCCCGCATTACAAATGCAATAGATGAGATTGCCAAGGAAAACCAAGGTAAGGTTGTCGCTGTTGTGTCCCATGGATGCGCTATACGCAACTACCTTTGCTATGCCAGCGGATGGCCCATTGAGCGTGTGAATGAAATTGTTTGGTGCGATAACACGGCAATAAGCAGGATTGACTACGATAAAAACTTCACGCCTCATATAATTTGGCAAAATGATTCATCGCACTTGTCAGAGGACTATTCAACGCTTATTCATCAGAGTTGGTGGCGAAATGACATGGCGGATAAGGGGATTTTAGATGAAGATAATGGCGATTGATTTCGGTGATGCAAGGACGGGACTTGCGGTTTGCGATAGAACGGAGTTTCTGGCATCGCCTGTTGGCACAATACATGAGCGGAATTTTGATGCTTGTGTGCAAAAGGCGGCTTATGCCGCCGAGGAATACGGTGTCGGCGAGATAATAGTCGGGCATCCGATAAACATGAACGGCACATTGGGCGAGCGGGCGGAAAAGTGCGCAGAGTTTGCAAGGAGGCTTGGTGAGCTTGTTAATGTTCCCGTTAAGCTTTGGGATGAGCGCTCCACAACTGTCAGCGCAACGAACTACTTAAACGAGGTGGATGTTCGCGGCAAAAAGCGTAAGGCAATAATCGATGAGGTCGCGGCGACGATTATACTGGAAAGCTACCTTGAGTATAGGCGTAACCACGCATAATATTTCCCCATATCATCATAATAGCCTAAAGGGGTTGATGATATGGGGAAGTTTTTTTATTCCTTGGTTGGACTTTTCTCCGGATTTCTAAACGGTTTATTTGGCGCCGGAGGGGGCGTTGTAGTCGTACCTATGCTAGGGAAAGGGGGCTTAGAGCCTCGAAAGGCTCATGCCACTTCAGTTGCAATAATCCTTGCCCTTAGCATAGTAAGCACAATTTCATATTGGATTGGTGGCACACTCGATGTTATGCAGGCGCTTAAATATGTGCCGGGTGGACTTGTAGGGGCAATAGTAGGGGCGCTATGCTTAAAGAAAATACCGAACACTCTCCTTAGAAGAATATTCGGCAGTATAATCATTGTTTCAGCAGTCAGACTGCTGCTTAAATAATGGGGTGGGTGATAATAACCGTTGTTGCCTTTCTAACAGGTGTGGTGGCATCCCTTGGACTGGGTGGTGGATTTATACTGCTAATTTACCTCACAGCAATTGCAAACGTCGACCAGCTCACCGCGCAGGGAATAAATCTTGTATTTTTTCTGCCTATTGCGGTAATGTCGATTATACTGCATAGCAAGAATAAGCTTGTAGAGTGGAAAGTTGTACCCATGTGCGCCATATTTGGTGCAGTAGGTGCAGTAGCAGGTACACTCCTTGCAGGAATATGGGGCTCGGAAATCTTGTCAAAGCTTTTTGCAGGGCTTCTTATTATTGTAGGTATTCGTGAGCTTCTCCATAAACCTAAGGACAAAGATGAAAATCAAACTGAAAATAAAAATGATAAAGGGCTGTCAAAATGACAGCCCTTTATCAACCGCCTTGCCGATATGCAGCAAGATAAAACCCGCACCTGGCAGGTGGGTATTCGCCCATCAGCATTACTGCTCCCAACATCCCAAGGTAGCGTGTACGCTATCTTGGGGAGGTCTGCAAACAGCCTAAGGAGTCAAATTCCGCTTATATAATGTGTTGGATTATATATACCGCAAACTCGAACAAGGCAGAAAGCTAAGCTAATTGTAAACAATAGCTATATCTTATAATATGCGTGGATTAGAATGTTTGTTACGGTTCGCCTCGCTAAACACATTATAACATATAAGATTAATTATTTCAATTGGAAAATGATGTTATTGAAGGGTAATGTCGTCATCTTCGTTTTCGCCGAATTCAAACATTTCTTCAAGGCGGCTAAGGAAAATAGCGCCAATACGCTCAAATTCGTCATCATCGTCAATTGATGCAAGCATCTCCTCGCCATCAACCATTGTTGACTTAAGAATTACAAGCTCACCGTCGTCATCAAGCATTTCCTGCGAATCCTCGAAATAAGGCACAAGAGCAAAGTACTGAATGTCATCAACTTCCATAGCGTCAAGAATTTCAAACTGCTGCTCGTTGCCCTCTTCGTCAGTAAGAGTGTAAATATCGGGTGTAAAGTCCAAAGCTTCGTTATTCTCAGGCATAATGTGTTCCATTTCTCCGCCTATAAATTTTATTTTTATAAAGTCTATTTGTGGCGGCGAAATAGACTTGTATTTGCTTGGGTTAATAATGAGCATTATAAGCACTAGAAAGTGCTTTATTTTTGCCCGTATAAATCAATTTTACTATTATATTATTACATTGTCAAGTTGATTCGATGAACAAAATAATAACTAAAAATCTTTTAATTTTTCTCAAAAAACTGTTGACATCGTACAAAAAGTATGGTATATTATAGACAGAGGAAAGGTAAAGCTGATGAAAAGCTAGCAAAAGAGCAGCACTTAGGTTAAAAGTTAAGAAGCAAGCTTGGATGATAGTCAGAGCAAAGGCATTTACCCTCCTATATTGACCTTAGGTAGTAGACGTGGTGCTAGGTTGGCAAATCTAGTCGGAAACGGTGCATGCCGAAATGGCAGCGAGAATGTACGCCTAAGAATTAAGTCAAGGAAAGGATGCGAGTCCCATGGACAATGTAGAATGTACGCAGCCTTGCGCTAATGAGCGGCTCGTAAACAGTCCGCTGTAACCGGTTCATTAAGGAGCAGAGTGCAAATTGCTAAATATCAAGTTCACAAGCATAAGCACAAGCTCAAATCGACAAGGCGATTAGCCTGATTATACGGTTACAAGACAAAGCCATTCGTGGGAAAGCGAGCAGCTCAAGCGTGGGTGCGTAAGTCCCGACTTCTAAATGTGATTTTAGTCTAGATTACTTCTGGTTCTATGCTATTGTGTGCGGCAAGGAGATATGCTAAATATTTGTGGAGTGTATCGAAGCTGCAGCGTCGTCTGTATGTTTTGCAGGCGTTTAGATAGAGCAAACGGCTTAACAACTGGCTGAATTACTAACGAGGTGATGCTTATGACAAGCTGTATTTACAAGAGGACTAAAAAGAAATAAGATATAAGGGTGAGTCCAATGCACAATTCGGATTTAAGAGATTACTTCAAATAAAAATGTTTGGGGTGAGACCACCAGAAACTTAAAGTGTATGACATGTACTATGCGACGGATGTCGTAAGATGAAAATTAAGGCTGTGTAGCAAATACACAGCCTTTTTATTTTTGCTATAAGCTAAAGCGTTTAGCCTCCAAGCCTAATCATTTCGTCGATGCACTTGCGAGCCTCATTGATGGTTTGGTCGTCCATGATAATCTCAAGCCCTGCCTCACCGGCAACGGATTTGTACACGTCCATTAGGCTTGTAATCTTCATATTTGGGCAGACAAGCTTTTTTGACAAGGGGTAGAATTGCTTGTCAGGGCATGCGTAGCTTAAATGCTCGGCAATGCTAATTTCAGTGCCGATGATAAACTCCTTAGCAGTGGAGTTTTTAGCATAATCCATTATACCTGAGGTTGAGCCGACGTAATCGGCAAGCTCCACAACCTTAGGTACACATTCCGGATGCACCAGCACAAGGGCATCTGGGTGCTGCTCCTTTGCAAGCTTTACCTCATTTGGGGTCACAACTGCGTGAATGGGACATCCTCCCTGCCAAAGTTTGATTTCCTTTTCGGGCACTTGCTTTGCTACATAGTCTCCTAAATTGCAGTCGGGCAGGAATAAGATTTTATCGCTGTCCATATTGCGGACGATTGTAACAGCACTTGAGCTTGTGACGCAAACGTCGCATAAACGCTTTAGAGCGGCGGTGGTATTTATGTAGCATACCACGGTATATTCGGGGTTATCAGCGCGAAAACGCTCGAGAAATTCTGGCTCAATCTGCTCTGCCATAGGGCAACCGGCAAGCGGGTTTGCAAGGATAACCTTCTTTTCAGGGGATAGCATTTTAACAGTTTCAGCCATAAAGTGAACACCTGCCATAATGATGGTATCCGCCTTTAGTGACTTTGCGGCAACACTTAGCATATAGCTATCGCCTGCAACATCGGCAACCTCAATGATTTCCTCCCCTTGATAGCTATGGGCAAGAATTGCAATGTTTTTTTCACGCTTGAGTTGCATGATTTTTTCTTGTATATCTCTAACCATAATTGCCTCCTTTGTTCGTAAGCGGCTTGGCATATTTATATCTATAGCCTACCATAATGATAGCATATAGCAGATTTACAGTCAAGCACAAAGCTATTTGCGGCAAAGTCTTTCGTTTAGCCGAGCAAGGTTATTAAGACTCCACTCAGGGTGATTGTTATCACGAAGGCTGCTTTCAATTGTCGCCATAACGTTATGCATTCCATAATAAAATTGAAGTCTTTCCTCTTTGCCGTCTGGGCAGTAAAGATTACCATAACCTTCCCAAAAGCTGGGGGAAACATTGATGAATGCATGAATCCACTCTGAGGCTTCATCGCCCCAGTAAGCACGCTCGGAGTCGATTACACCGCTTATACGGTAGCTACCGCTATGCTTTTTGATAAGTATATTCTTAGGCCACATATCACCGTGGACAAGCCTACCCTTGTCGATTAAGTCAAGTGCAGGCTTGAAGCGTTCGGTAGACTCAAGGAAGCTATTAACTTCGGGATAAACAAAACCCTTTGCCGCAAGGTCGGTGCGCATACTGTTCATATAGGCGCAGACATAGTCGTACCAGCTTGAATATTGGGGCGCAGGGCTTGGCGAGCCGAAATTATCACTTGTAATGCTGCTCAAAAGCTTCGCGGTTTCTCCTGATTCATACCAAATGCGGTCATTCTCCTCTTTAGAGAGGCTGTCCTTTAGCACATGCCAGTTTTCGCCCTCAAGAAAGGTGATGACAACATAATCCCTGTTGATAAGGGTACGAGTGAAGTCACTATAAATGCATTTAGGGAAAAGCTTGCTCAAAGGGGCAAGGAATGGTTGAATGCTGTATTCTCTGCGCATAAGATTCTGCTCGTATCTGCTAAGGGGGGTATCGGGGTGGGGGGAAATGCGCAGGATAAAACGCTCATCGGCAGTTTCAACCTTAAAGGTGTTGTTGAACATACCAAATTCAAGCTCTGTAACACTTCGGATTGTTATACCTGCAAATGCCCTTTCGCAGATGGCTTCCATTTGCTCATGGGTAATGCCGCGTTGGAGAACATCGTGCTCGTCATGAATGAAATTTATATTCATTTTATCAAACCTCCTGTAAACGATTACATATAGTGCATATTTTAATATTATACCTAAATGGTTATACTGTCAAGAGATAGGTAAGAAATAATAAAAATATTTTAACAGACTAAGAATAAATATCCTATATGTTTAATATGGTATTGACTTTTTTGCAATCTTGGAATATGATAAATGCATACAACATTACTATGAGATGAGGTGATTCTATGAGAATTTCAGCTAAAGGAAGATATGCACTAGCGGCGATGACAAGCATGGCGCAGGTATATTCAGCAGGCGAGAATGTGACGCTAATTAGCATAGCTGAAAGGCTTGGCATATCAAAAATATATCTTGAACAGGTTTTTTCAAGACTTAAAAAAGCAGGTCTTGTAATCTCCGTCAAGGGCTCTCAAGGGGGCTACCAGCTTGCACGAATGCCAAAGGAGATAACAGCTCTTGATGTGTTAATCGAGGTAGAGGCATACCTATTTGAAAAAGCTGAAGATAGCGTAAAGGGAAGTGCGCCCGATATAGAGGCTGCAATGCGAAAGCTTGTGCTGGACAAGCTTGACGAAGCGGTGGGATTAACGCTAAGTGGAGTTACGCTAAGCGACTTAGTCGAAGAGGCACAAAAGCTAAGAGGAAAAGATGCTCTGATGTTTTATATATAGAAATATAGTAAGGACAAACGAAAGGAAAGATAGATATGGACTTTTCGACGCTTTGCGTACATGGGGGAAACATAGAAAAGCATGATGATACAGGGGCAGTTTCAATCCCGATTTTCCAAACTGCTACTTTTGAGCATCCTGCGGTTGGGGAAAGCACAGGCTATGACTACTCAAGGCTGCAAAACCCCACAAGGGAGCACCTAGAGAGCGTTATAAGCGCTCTTGAGGGTGCAGGGCATACCCTTGCGTTCTCGACGGGGATGGCGGCAATTACGGCGTTTATGGAGCTGTTTGCGCCAGGGGATCATGTAATAGCGTCAAACGACCTATACGGCGGCTCATATCGTCTTTTTTCAAATATATCAACTAAGAATGGTATTGCATTTGATTTCGTGGACACCTCCGATTTAGAAGCGGTGCAAAGCTGCATAAAAGAAAACACAAAAGCAATATTTGTGGAAACTCCCACAAACCCTCTAATGCTGGTTACTGATATAAGCGCGATTTCACAGCTTGCGAAGGAGCATGACTTGCTTTCAGCGGTGGACAATACATTTTTGACACCATACTACCAAAAGCCTATTTCACTTGGGGCAGATATTGTTATTCACAGCGCAACAAAGTACTTAGGCGGTCACAATGACACGCTGGCAGGCTTTTTGGTTACCGATAATGATATATTGGCGGAGCGTTTACGCTTCATTTTCAAGACAACGGGAGCGTGCCTTTCCCCCTTTGATAGCTGGCTAATTATTAGGGGCATAAAAACTCTTGCTATACGCATGGATAGGCAACAGGAAAGCGCAATGAGAATAGCGGATTGGCTTTGTAGCAGGAGAAGGGTAGAGAAGGTTTATTACGCAGGCTTGCCCTCCCATCCGCAGTACGAGATTTCAAAGCAACAGGCAAGTGGATTTGGCGCAATGCTTTCTTTTAGGGTTGATAGTGAGCAAACTGCAAAGCAAATCTTAAAGCGCCTAAATATTATTAAGTATGCGGAAAGTCTTGGGGGAGTGGAAACGCTAATGACTTACCCATTGCTGCAAACACACGCTGATGTACCCGAGCAAAAGCGACGAGCTTTAGGAATTGATGAAAAATTGCTACGGTTGTCAGTGGGAATTGAAGCAGTGGAGGACTTAATATCAGACCTTTCACAGGCGTTAGAGGGAGAATAGTATGAGCTTTAACTTTGATGAACAAATAGAGCGCAAGAATACTGATTCAATTAAGTTTGACAATGTAAAAAGCAGAGGAAAGTCCGAGGATTTGCTGCCTTTATGGGTGGCAGATATGGATTTTAGTGCCCCTGATGAGGTCATAAATGCGCTTGTAGAGCGCGCACAGCACGGAATATTTGGGTACAGTGAGCCTAATGATGCCTACTATGATGCACTGGGGAAATGGTTTCTAACACGCTTGGGATGGGAGATTAAGCGCAGCTGGGTGGTGATGGCACCCGGGGTTGTGTATGCTATCAACACCGCTATTCGTGCTTTTACAAGCAAGGGTGATGCGGTGCTTATTCAACAGCCTGTTTATTACCCCTTTGCATCCTCAATAGAAAAAAATGAGCGTAGGCTTGTAAGTAACGACCTTGTATATGAAAATGGGCGGTATACCATTGATTTCGAGGATTTTAAAAGAAAAATCATTGACAACGAAGTCAAGCTATTTATCCTTTGCAGTCCGCATAATCCTGTGGGTAGAGTGTGGACGGAAAATGAGCTTGTGAAAATGGGCGAGATTTGCCTTAAATACGGTGTAATTGTGCTAAGCGATGAAATCCACGGGGATTTTATTTACAAAGGTAATAAGCATAGCGTGTTTGCGAATTTACGCCCTGAATTTGCGGAAGTTTGCATCACCTGTACTGCTCCCACGAAAACATTTAACCTTGCGGGGCTTCATATCTCCAACATCATTATCTCGAACAAGACACTTAGAAAAAGCTTCAAGGATGAGATTAACCGAACCGGCATGAGCCAGCTTGGAATAATGGGGATTGTGGCTTGCAGGACTGCATATGAGCATGGGGGTGAGTGGCTTGATGCGCTCCTTGAATACTTAAATGGAAACCTAAACTTTGTGCGTGATTTTATTGCGCAAAAGCTACAAAAGCTTAAACTTGTTGAGCCAGAGGGGACTTACCTAGTTTGGATTGACTTTAGGGGGCTTGAGCTTAATGATAAAGAGCTTGAAAGGTTAATTGAGGACAGAGCGAAGCTATGGCTTGATGGAGGGATTATGTTTGGCAAGGCAGGCAGTGGCTTTGAGCGCATAAATATTGCTTGCCCACGCAAGACCTTAGAGCAGGCGTTTTTTCAGCTTGAGCAAGCTATAGACGAGCTTTCCTAGCTTGTTATTGACAGGATAAAGCAATTATGATAGCATAAACTGAAATGTTTTCGTAGTATTTTACACATATAAAGTGAGGATTAGATAATGCTAACGCAGTTTTCAAGAACGGAGCTAATGCTTGGCAAACAGGGTATGGAAAAGCTTGCAAATGCAAGGGTTGCGGTCTTTGGCATAGGTGGAGTGGGGGGCTATACAGTAGAGGCTTTAGCCCGAAGCGGAGTGGGCGCTCTTGATATTTTCGATGATGATAAGGTTTGCCTTACCAATATAAACCGACAGATTATTGCTACACGCAAAACGGTGGGTAAAGATAAGGTTGACGTCGCCGCAGAGAGGATAGCGGAGATTAACCCCAATGCGATTGTGACAGCCCATAAGCTTTTTTATATGCCAGAAACAGCAGAACAGGTCGATTTATCCCTATATGATTATGTTGTGGATGCCATTGATACCGTAACAGGCAAGATTGAGCTTGTCGAGAGGGCGAAAGAAGCAGGAGTGCCGATAATAAGCTCCATGGGAGCAGGGAATAAGCTTGACCCCACAGCTTTTGAGGTGGCGGATATTTATAAAACCTCGGTTTGTCCCCTTGCAAAGGTTATGCGCTATGAGCTTAGAAAGAGGGGAGTAAAAGGGCTTAAGGTGGTTTATTCTAAGGAATTGCCTCGTCAGCCTATCGAGGATACAGACAATAGCTGCAACAACAACTGCATTTGTCCGCCGGATACTGCACGTAAATGCACAGTTCGCAGGCAAATTCCGGGCAGCAATGCCTTTGTGCCTCCTGTCGTGGGGCTGATTATAGCAGGTGAAGTAATTAAGGACTTAACAGGCATAAGATAAACCAAAAGCCGTACAGCTTACGCTGTACGGCTTTTGTATTGAAATTATAAAATGAGGAGTAGGCTGGATTATTCGGAGAAAAGCGCAGTTGAAAGGTAGCGCTCACCTGTGTCGGGGAGCAGCACAACAATAGTCTTGCCTGCGTTTTCTGGGCGCTTTGCAATCACAGTTGCTGCGTATGCAGCAGCACCGGAGGAAATGCCGACAAGTATTCCGTCTGACTTAGAAAGCTGTCTGCCTGTTTCAAAAGCATCTT
>CAZLMF010000048.1:0-12268 GCA_964560565.1 uncultured Oscillospiraceae bacterium | reverse complement strand
ATATGAATACTTCCTGTCGGATTAGTGGATACTTTTCCGTAAGGTTACGCATTTTTTAATTGATATTATTATAACAAGCGTAGAATTCAAAGTCAAGACGAATGCTGTGAACATATTATGTAGAGAAAAGCTTGACTAAAACAGCGGATAAATGGTGCGGTTTTGGTTGACAATAGATTTTGCGCATGATATAATGAAATGCGTTCGTAAAAAGCATTGGGATATAGCCAAGCGGTAAGGCACCAGACTTTGACTCTGGCATTCCGGTGGTTCGAATCCACCTATCCCAACCAAAATTAATTCCCCCGAAAGCCTTTAGATAGGGCTTTCGGGGGAATTTTGCGTTGTTAGTTTTAATCCGCCATTCTAGGGCCTTCATCCACCTGCATTTCAGATAACACACTCACGGTGCAGCCCATTTTATCAGCGGCACGGACAAGCTTTCCGCTGTCGAGCTTATTGCCGCAATGTACTACCGCGCGGCTGCCGCTGACGTCAACCGCAACCACTGCGCTTAGTGCGTCAAAGGTTCTTTTCACACGCTGGGGATCCTGTACCCCGACAATTGATAAAGTTACAGCTTTCATTTTGCTCTCCCTTCAAGGCTAAATTACTGCCTAAGGGTTAGTATAATCAGAGGTTTATAATATATTCCGCAGCAGCGCACGCTTTTAACAGAAATTATAATGCCATATAGCGACTAGGGGAAATGCCCTTTACTCGTTTGAAAACACGAGAAAAATAAAGTGCATCTGAAAAGCCGACTGAATATGCAGCTTGGGAAACTGTCAGTTTATGCAGGCGCAGCAAAGCACAAGCCTCGCTCACCTTGTAATTGTTAATAAATGCAATGGGTGACATTGCGCACTCTTGAATGAAAATACGGTAAAGCTGGCTGCGACTAAGGGCGCAGTGCTGCGCTACATCACATACTGAAAGCTCACTGCTAAGGTTTGCGCCAATGAATTTTACCGCCTTTTCGAAGTATTCGTTGCTTGCGGTGGATTTTGTGGCTGTGCTGTCGTCAATAAGTTTGCTGAGAAACAGGTAAAGTCTGCCTGTCATGGCGGCATCATCGGCAGGGCTTGAACCATGGGCATCATATATTTTGGAGAGCAGTTGCAAAGTTATCGTGTCACAATTGCGTTTAACAAGAGAATTTTCGCTAAGGTCGGTAAGCTTTAGCAAGCGCCTTGCATCAGCGCCGTGAAAACCCACCCAATAGTATTCCCATGGATCATCAAGGCTTGCGGTGTAGCTGACAATAGTATCGGGGAGGACAAGGAACATATCACCTGCGCTTAAATCATAAGTAACTGTGCTTGCAGAATTTATGCCATTTTTCCCTACGGTATATTTCCCCTTACCTGATGCAACATAATGTATGAGATAGTGGTCACGCATTGCAGCGCCCCAGTTGTAGCCGGGCTCGCATTTTTGCAAACCGCTGTTGTAGACAGAAAGCCCTGTATTTTCTCGGAGGGTTTCCTTATAAGAGTATTTGAAAGTGCTATCAGGCATTATTTACACCGTCCTTTGAGGAATTTACAAGCTAATAATAGCATGATAAGCTAGCAAATGCAACAAAAGTCCATATAAGTGCATAATATTACCCTTGTTGCAAGGAGCTACATAGCTTATAATTTTAGTAGAATAATAAACAGGAGGTCGTTTTATGGCAGAACTTAGATACCACCCACTTATTAAGGATTGGGTAATGATTGCATCAAATAGACAGGAGCGCCCACAGATGCCCAAGGATTGGTGCCCGTTTTGCGTAGGTTCGGGTAAGGTGCCCGATGACGGCTACACCGTTTATAGGTATATGAATGATTTCCCTGCGTTGTCACAAAACCCACCGAAGCCTGACGATGTTGCAACGAATTTCTATAAGGTTGCGCCATCTTATGGTCGCTGTGAGGTTATACTGTATTCACCTGAGCACAACAAGAGCGTAAGCGAGCTGTCCGATGAGAATATGTCGGTTCTTGCGGATACTTGGGCGCAGTGCTTTAGTGACATAAAGAGCGATGAAAAGATAAAGTATGTGTTTATATTCGAAAACAGGGGGGATGCTGTGGGAGTCACAATGCCCCATCCTCACGGGCAGGTATATGGATATAGCGTGATACCAAAAAAGATTGAGCTAGAAGCGCAATCAGCAAGTGAGTATTTCGATGAAACAGGCAGATGCCTCTACTGCGATATGCTAAAGGAGGAAATTGCTTTTAAGGAGCGTGTAATTTTCTCGAATGAGTATTTCACGGTATTTCTGCCATTCTTTAGCGAGTACCCTTACGGCGTTTATATTTTTGCTAATCGCCATGTGGACAGCATAGATGAGCTTACCGCCGATGAGCGAGCAATGCTCGGTATGACTGTAAAGCAGACAGCAGGTATGCTTGATAGCTTGTTTGGCTACCGCTTCCCTTATATGATGTGTATGCACAATGCCCCTGTAAATAGCGGCGACTATTCGGAGAAATGGCATTTTCATATTGAGTTTTTCCCTCCGATGCGCTCAGCTGATAAGCAGAAGTTTAACGCATCCAGCGAAACAGGAGTATGGGCGCATTGCAATCCTACTGCCCCTGAGGAAAAGGCGCAGGAGCTTTGCAAGGCTTACGAAAGGTTCATGACAGGGGAGGAAAAGTAATGACAATATTAGTCACAGGTGGGGCTGGGTATATAGGCAGTCACTGTGTGAGAAGACTTATAGATGAGGGCGTTGACACAGTGGTGATTGACGACCTTTCTAAAGGACATGAGCAGGCTTTAGCTGGGGGGCGCTTTTACAAGGGAGACCTAAATGACCGTCAGTTTGTAAACGATGTGTTTACAAAGGAAAAAATCGATGCGGTAATCCACTTTGCGGCATTTTCCCTTGTAGGAGAGAGCGTTGCAAATCCCGGCAAGTATTTTGCAAATAATATCGGCGCAAGTCTTTCATTGCTTGACGCAATGGTAGAGCATAAGGTGCGTTATATAATATTTTCCTCAACTGCGGCGACCTATGGTGAACCTGAGAAAACACCTATCGAGGAGGGCGATTTACAAGCACCTACAAATCCATATGGCGAGTCAAAGCTATGCGTTGAGAAAATCCTAAAGTGGTATGCAAATGCTTATGATATAAGCTACTGCGCCCTTAGATATTTTAATGTTGCAGGGGCAATGCCTGACGGTTGTATAGGTGAGGACCATAAGCCTGAAACCCACCTTATTCCGATTGTGCTTGAGGCGGCAATAGGTAAGAGGGAGAATATCACTGTTTTCGGCAGTGATTATGATACACCCGATGGCACTTGTATTCGTGATTATGTTCATGTTTGCGACCTTGTAGAGGGGCATTTGAAGGCATTAGAATATCTAAAGCGAGAAGGGAAAAGCGATGCCTTTAATTTAGGGATTGGCAAGGGCTTTTCAGTGCGTGAGATAATAAATGCTGCTTGCAAGGTGACAGGGCGACAAATCCCTGTAATAGAAGGGAAAAGACGAAGTGGTGACCCTGCAATACTGATTGCAAGTGGCGAAAAGGCAAAAAAGGTACTAGGCTGGCAACCAAAGCATACAAACGTAGAATCGATTATCGCTGATGCTTGGAAATGGCATAGCGGTAAGGGCAAATACGATAAATAATATTATCCCTGCGAATAAAGAAGAATTCGTAGGGATTTTTTCTGATTTCATATTGACAAAATATAGCTGATGATATATAATCTAAATGCGAATGAATTGCATTCGCATTTAGATTACGGAGGAACAAAATGAAAGCTTTAAGAAAGATATTATCGGTGTTTTTATCGGCGGCAATGCTTTTGCCTGTGGGATGTACAAGCAAGGACGATCAATCCTCAAGCGGAGAGGGAAAGCTGTCGGTTTATACTAGTTTTTATGCAATGAGTGACTTTGCAGGGAAGATTGGCGGAGAAAAAATCAAGCTTGTGAACCTTGTGCCGGCTGGTGCAGAACCCCACGATTGGGAGCCTACAACCACGGATATTGCAGGGCTTGAAAATGCGGATGTTTTTATTTATAGCGGAGCAGGCTTTGAGCACTGGGTGGACAGTGTGCTTGCGTCTTTAGGTAATGATGAACTTGTTGTGGTGGAGGCGTCAAAGGATGTCGAGCTTTTAAGCGGCGAGGAGCATGACCATGATGAGAATGAAGCACATGAGGAGCATGACCACGGGGAATATGACCCCCATGTTTGGCTAAGCCCCATAAATGCAAAGGTGCAAATGCAGGCGATTGAGGGTGCGCTATCTAAGGCGGATCCCGAAAACGAGCAGTATTACAAGGATAACCTTGAAAAATATTTAGCGCAGCTCGATGAGCTTGATAAGGAGTTTTCAGACACTCTAAGCAAGCTTGCGAAAAAAGATGTCATAGTTGCACATCAAGCTTTTGGGTATCTATGCCATGAGTATGGATTAAATCAAGTGGCAATAGAGGGGCTTTCCCCTGATTCAGAGCCGACCCCTGCAAGAATGGCAGAGATAATTGATTTTGCGAAAGAGTACGATATAAAGGTGATTTTCTTTGAGGAGCTTGTTGACCCTAAGGTGGCGAAAACCATTGCAAATCAGTTGGAGGGCGCAACCACAATGGTGCTAAATCCACTAGAGGGATTGACGAGCGAACAGCTAAAATCAGGGGAGGACTACTTCTCGATAATGAGGAAAAATCTAAGTGCGCTTGAAATTGCGCTGAAGTAGGTGAATGGGATAGAAAAGGTAATACAAGTCCAAAATGTGAGTTTTGGATACTCAAACGAGCTTGTTTTATCAGGGGTAAGCATTGAGGTGCAAAAGGGCGATTTTGTAGGGCTTGTTGGTACAAACGGCAGTGGTAAAAGTACGCTGATAAAGCTTTTGCTAGGGGAGTTATCCCCTTCAAGCGGCAGTATAAAGCTTTTTGGGGAGGATGTTTCAAGCTTTCGCAAGTGGCCTTTCATAGGCTATGTTCCGCAAAATGCGGTTGCGGTGGCTGCAAACTTTCCTGCCACGGTTATGGAAGTAGTAATGTCGAGCCTATACCCGCAAATCGGCTTTATGAGGCTATCAAATAAGGGGCACAAAAGGCAGGCAATGCAAGCACTTGAGCTTGTTGGAATGCAGGGATATTCCAAGCGAATGATAGGCGAGCTATCGGGTGGTCAACAGCAAAGGGTAATGCTCGCAAGGGTACTTGCAGCGGACGCACAGGTAATGCTGCTTGACGAGCCGACAACAGGAATTGATGTAAAATCCTGCGAAACGCTTTATGAGCTGCTGGCGGATATAAACAAACAGCTTGGAGTTAGCATTGTTATGGTCACTCACGACCTTGCAAGAACGTCAAGGCTTGTGGATAGGGTACTATGCTTAGAAGAAAGCACACTTGTTGAGCTTGACGATAAACAGCTTGAGCAGGAGCTGAAATATAAGCATAAGCATGATCATCCCCATACTCATTAAGGAACGTAGAAGAGGTAAAAATGGAAATTTTTCAGTATGATTTCATGCAAAGGGCATTTATAGTCGGCATTCTGCTTGCTGTAATAATTCCTTGCATAGGAATAATTGTTGTCTTAAAGCGACTATCAATGATAGGGGACGCACTTTCCCACACTTCCCTTGCAGGAGTTGCGGCGGGGCTTATAATGGGCGTAAACCCGATACTTGGCGCAATAGCTGCTTGCATAATAAGCGCACTTGGTATTGAGTTTATAAGAAAGCGAATACCGAAGTATTCGGAGATGTCAATTGCAATAATTATGTCGGCAGGAGTGGGGCTTGCAGGTGTACTATCGGGCTTTGTAAAAGGTTCATCAAGCTTCAATAGCTTCCTGTTTGGTAGTATAGTCGCAATAAGCGACTTTGAGCTTAGGCTTGTGATAATAGTGAGCGTTATGGTGGCACTTGCTTTTGTGCTGCTTTTTAAGGAGCTTTTTTACGTTGCTTTTGATGAAAGGGCGGCACGCCTTGCTGGAGTACCGGTGAGAATTGTAAACTTTATTTTCACGATTTTGACGGCAGTGACGGTATCTATTGCATCACGCACAGTGGGAGCGCTAATGGTATCATCGATGATGGTAGTGCCTGTTGCGTGCGCAATGCAGCTTGGCAGAAGCTATAAACAAACGGTGCTTTATTCGGTTGGATTCGGGCTTATTTTCACAGTTACAGGGCTGTTCATATCTTATTATGGTGGCACAAGACCAGGAGCGACGATTGTGCTGACCGGTGTATTCGGACTACTGCTTGTAATGGCGATTAAAGGAATTTGCAAGGCGATACGTCGTCGCACAATAGGCTAAAAAAGGGGTGAGTAAAGTGGCTGATGACATTGATATGGTTTGGAGCAAGGGTTTAAAGAGGACAAAGTCCCGTGAAGACGTGCTTGCAGTACTTGAGCAGGCGCAATCCCCTCTCACTGCGGCGGAGATATGCACACAGATTGAAGGCACAGGCAAGGCGGTTTGGATGTCAACGGTATACCGTGTGCTTGATACCTTTCTAGAGAGGGAGGTCGCAGTAAAGACAGCTGTGCTTGATAATGGCATGGCACTTTACGAGCTAAACAGCCATAAGCATAAGCATTATGCGATTTGTATTGGCTGTCAGCGAATGCTCCCCATTGATAACTGCCCGATTGAGGAGATTGACAAAAAGCTCAAGAACGATGATTTTCGAGTAGTTGAGCATAGAGTTGAAATGTACGGTTACTGTAAGGATTGCGATAAAAAGTAGAAAACAGGGGTAATACCCCTGTTTTGTTTTAGGTAACAAAACAAAAAAATTAAATATAAGTTATTGCTAAAATATGCTTGTATTAAAGCGAAGTTTCGGACAAAGAGCTAGTGCAATTAGTGTAGTGATATGATATACTAGAATAAGTATACTTTTTTCCAAGTAAGCTTATTTAGGAGATGACTAAATGTCAAAAAATCAAGCCCATAAGGAATATGATGTGATTATAGTCGGCGGTGGGGTTGCAGGGCTTTATTCGGCACTTAACCTTGACAGCAGGCTTAAAGTGGCTGTTCTTAGCAAGCAGGGACTTACACTGTGCAACTCAGCTTTAGCTCAAGGCGGAGTTGCGGCTGTTATTGACGAGGATAACGATAATCAACAGCTGCATATCAATGATACCCTTATAGCGGGTGGGTATAAGAACAACCTTGATAATGTCAAGGTTTTAGCAAACGAGGGCCCTATCGATGTGAGAAAGCTCATTGAGCTTGGAGTGGAGTTTGACCGCAACAATGACGGAACTCTAAATCTTACTCTTGAGGGCGGCCATAGCCGCCGCAGGATTGTCCACCATAAGGATTCCACAGGTTTTGAAATCGTTTCAAAGCTTATTGAAGCAGTTAAAGCGCTGCCTAATGTGGACATATATGAAAATGCTTTGCTTTGCGGACTTGTTCACGGTGAAGTGGGCTTTTCAGCCGATGTTATTGTAGATGGTAACCGCATGTTCCTTGACGCACGTTATTGTGTGCTGGCAACAGGGGGAATTGGCAGGGTATATGAATATACCACTAATTCCGCTATTGCAACAGGGGACGGAATAACCTTTGCGTACCGCATGGGTGCGAAGATAAGGGACTTGCATTTGGTGCAGTTTCACCCAACAGCGTTTGCAGACTGTAATACAAGGGAAAGCTTTCTTATTTCAGAGGCAGTAAGGGGCGAGGGTGCATATTTGCTCAATTGCAATGGCGAACGCTTCATGCAGGACTATGATGAAAGGCTTGAGCTTGCGCCACGTGATGTTGTGTCACGCTCGATTATATTTGAAAGCAAGAAAACAGGCTCAAGAGATTTTTACCTTGATATTTCTCATAAGGACCCTGAATTTTTGAAGGGCAGATTCCCCATGATATATAGAAACCTCAAGAAAGCAGGTCTTGACCTCACTAAGGATAGAATACCGATTTTCCCGTGTCAACATTATTTAATGGGTGGCATAAATGTCGATAGCAAGGGCGAAACCTCCATCGATGGCTTATATGCCGCAGGGGAATGTTCCCACACAGGTGTGCATGGTAACAATAGGCTTGCAAGCAATTCACTGCTAGAGGCGCTTGTATTCCCACGCCAGCTTGCACAGGACATAAACGAAAAGCTCGAAAGCTTAGGGGAGAACGCTTCCCCACTTAGCAATTTTGCAGATGCTTTTCCGGCTAGTCATGAAGGGAAGCCCTTGCCGGCAGGGATACGAACAGAGGTTCGCAGAATAATGCAGTCGGCATATTTTGTAATACCCGATATGCAGGCAGCAGTTGCAGGCTTTGAGTGGATAAAGGAAATAAAGCGTGACTTAGATACTGAGGGCTACGCCATTACGCATGATTTTATCGAGGCACGCTCCCTTGTGACAATCGCATACATTATACTAAAGGAGGTCATATAGTGCGCTTACTGCAGATATATATTGACGAATTAATTTACACAGCACTTAAAGAGGATATAAACTACATTGACGTTGCAACGGACTATCTTATTGACGATGAAAGCGTGTCAACCGGTACTTTTATCGCCAAGGCGCAGGGTGTGCTTTGCGGAATTGAGATAGCGGCACGAGTGTTTGAGTTAATCTACCCCAAAATGGAGATTACGCTACTAAAGCACGACGGCGATACTATTGAAAAAGGGGACAAGCTTGCCACCATACATGGCAGCACAGCAATGCTGCTTAAAGGGGAGCGAGTTTCGCTCAATATACTTTCACATATGTCGGGAATTGCAAGTGCGGTAAATGAATGTGTTTGCCTTATTGAGGGGACAAACGCTTCAATAGCGGAAACACGCAAGACTTTGCCGGGGCTTCGAGCATTGCAAAAATATTCGGTTGTAGTAGGGGGTGGCCGTAATCACCGATTTAACCTATCCGATGCGGCAATGCTAAAGGACAACCACATTGACACCTTTGGCTCAATTACTGCGGCTGTTAGTAGGCTTAGAGAGAAAATAGGGCATACCTGCGCTGTGGAGGTTGAGGTGCGAAGTTTAGAAGAACTAAGAGAAGCACTTGATGTAAAGTGCGACTTAATAATGCTTGATAACATGAGCCTTGAGGATATGAGGAAAGCAGTTGAAATAACCGCAGGCAAAGCAAAGCTTGAGGCAAGCGGAAATGTCACTAAGGATAATATCCGTGAAATCGCCCTTACAGGCGTTGATATTATCTCAATGGGTGCGCTAACTCACTCGGTTAAGGCATTGGATATTTCCTTTAACATTGCGTAAGGTTTCATAATAGCAAAAATAAACGCCAACGGATTTTCCGTTGGCGTTTTGTTGTTTATAGTATGCTTGTTATGCATCAAGTCGCTGTGCAGTGTAAAGGTTGTAGTAGTCGCCATGCTTTGCCATAAGAACTGCGTGGCTGCCGCTTTCGGTAATGCCCTTGTTGTTGACATACATTATGCGGTCGCAGTTTTTAATGGTGGATAATCTATGGGCAATGATGAAGCTTGTTCTGCCCTTCAGAAGCTCGTTTAAGCCTTTTTGCAGAAGTCGCTCGGTCTTAGCGTCGATTGATGAGGTAGCCTCATCAAGAATCAGCACACGAGGGTTTGCAAGCAGAGTGCGAGCAAAGGAGATAAGCTGCTTTTGACCTTGGGATAAGCCGCCTCCGTTTTCGTTGACCTCGGTGTAATAGCCGTCCTCAAGCTCTTGAATAAATTCATCTGCGCATACGGTCTTGCAGGCTGCAATGACTTCCTCCTCGGTGGCATCAAGCTTGCCGTAGCGGATATTGTCAATGATTGTGCCTGAGAAGATAAAGCTGTCCTGAAGCATTATGCCCATTTGCGAACGTAGGGAGGTAAGCGTAACCTTTGAGATATCATGACCGTCTAATAGGATTGCGCCGCTATTGATATTGTAGAAACGGCTGATGAGGTTAACAACGGTAGTTTTACCTGCACCTGTTGGGCCTACAAGGGCAATGCTTTCACCTGCTTTAACGTCAATGGATAGGTTTTCAAGGATATTTTTGCTCTCATCATAACGAAATGTAACATCCGCAAAGGAGAGATTGCCTACTACTTCGGGCAGCTCATAAGCACCCTCAACATCATCTACAGTTATAGGCTCGTCAATGGTTTCAAATATACGCTCAAGATAAGCCATATTGTTGATGACGTTGTTATAGATATTGGATAAGTTGAGTATAGGTTGCCAGAAGCGACCTGCATAGCCTCCCATTGCAAGGATTGTACCTAAAGTAGCACCGCTAGGCCCGATAATAAGCAAGCCGATAACATAAATTGAGGCAGTTACCCAAGTTTGAATGTTTTCAACAGTAACGAAAACTAGGTTTGAAAGCTTAATAGCACGCATCCATGCCTTGCGGTATGCCTTGCATAGGCGCTGGAAAATACCATCGTTTTCCTCTTGGCGGTTGAAAAGCTGTGTTATGCGCACACCGCCGATGCTTTCGGCTGTATAAGCGTTTAGGTTTGAGCTTTTATTTGAAACTGCCTGCCATGCTCTGCGTTGATGTGTTTTAATTGCAAACATTACAACTACAAAGATAGGCAGACCTGCAAGGACTACAAAGGAGAGCTTATAGCTCATAGCGAACATAAATATTACAATAAAAATCATGTTGAAAATTTCAAGTATAAAGTTTATAAGTCCGTTTGAAAGCATATCCGAAACGCTGTTTACATAGTTTACAACTCTGATTAGGATTTTGCCCTGTGGACGACTGTCGTAGTACTCAAAGGGCAACTTTTGCAGGTGGTTAAATAAATCCTTGCGTATGTCGTAAATTATATCCTGTCCCACACGAGTCATAATTCGCTGTCTTTTATTCGATAGCAAAACGCTCACTATGATAGCAAGGAGCATTAGCCCACTTAGCATTAAAAGCTGCGGTATGTCTTTGTTAGGGATTGACTTGTCAATTGCATGCTGGGTAATCATTGGAGTTGCAAGCGCTGAAACTGATGAGATTGCGCTTAGCAAAAGAGCACCGATCATAGGCCATTTATGCTTTACTATGTAAACCATAGCGCGTTTGAAATGCCCTAAGTCAAATGGGGATTCAAGCTGTTCGTCAACATCGTAAGTATTTCTTGCCATTCCCCTCACCTCACTTTTTTAATTAGTTAGCGGACGCAGCCGCACTTACATCTATTCCTTCATTTTGAAGCATGAACACCTCATAATAGTAGCCCTTATTTTCAATAAGCTCTGAATGAGTGCCTTGCTCGATAATTTTGCCATCGCTTAGGATAAGTATTTTATCAGCGTCCCTTGTACTGGAAATGCGCTGTGCAATTATTATTTTTGTGCATTCAAAATCAAGACTGCGAAGGCTTTCTTGAATATACATTTCTGTTTCCATGTCAACTGCGGAGGTCGTATCGTCAAGGATTAGTATTGAGGGGCGGATTGCCATTGCTCTTGCAAGAGCTACACGCTGTTTTTGACCGCCTGAAATACCAACACCACGCTCACCTATTACGGTGTCATAGCCCTGAGGCATTTTCTCGATGAAATCGCTTGCAGCGGCTAGATTTGCAAACTTGCGAGTTTCCTCCTCGGGCATATCTGAGCGGCCATATGCGATATTGCCATCGACTGTGTCGGAGAAAAGCAACACTTCTTGGGTTGACATACCTATGTTTTTGCGAAGCTCGTCAAGGCTTAGCTTTTTCACATCTGTTCCATCAACCAGAACAGTTCCCTTTTTTGCGTCCATAAAGCGCGGGATAAGGTTCACAAGAGAAGTCTTGCCTGAGCCTGTGGGGCCCATGATAGCAAGGGTTTGCCCCGGTTCAATGCTGAAGCTTATATCATCTAGGATGGTAGTGCTGTCAAATTTAAGGGTGACATTCTTAAACTCAACTTCGCCCTTATATCTACGCCCTTGTGGCAAGTTTTTGTTGTTGGCGATAGTTGAACGAGAGTAGTAAACCTCGATAACCTTTGCTACACTTGCGAAAAAGCGCTGCATATCGTTGATAAGCATACCGATATTGCGAATGGGGTTTGAGATTGTCCATAATAAAGCGCCGAATGCACCGTATTCACCGAGGGTGATGCGGCCATTAATAACAAATATACCGCCCACTATCATTTGCACTACTGTTAGTGCCTGAGCAAAGGTTTCAATATAGGGGTGATACTTTAGCCATACCATAGCAGCGGTTTTGTTTGCGGCGGAGTAGTCACGGTTTTTAATGTCGAACTGCTCCATCTCATATTCCTCACGAGCGAAAGCTTTGATAACACGGTTTCCTGCAATATTCTCCTGTGCCTTG
>CAZLMF010000047.1:0-12887 GCA_964560565.1 uncultured Oscillospiraceae bacterium | reverse complement strand
AAGCGTCGTTGGTGACACGCTTTATAAGCTCACCTGCTGTACGCTTTGAAATGGATGTCATTGATAGCTTTTGGGTTTTTTCAAATAGGTCACGCCGCAGGTCACGCCCGTAGTTTGTGGCAACCTGAAAGCTTGTTTTTGCATTAATATGCTCGAATATCCAGCGCACAAAGTTAAGCAGCATATAGATTGACATTATCCCTAAAAAGCCTGCAAGATACTTGTTCTTTGGAATAATGTAATCATCGATTAAAAGGCGCTGAAGATATGGTGCAACAATTGAGATGAGGTATAGTAGAATTGCCGAGCCAACAGATGTCATAAACATCCACTTGTAGGGCTTCATGCGCTTAATAAGCTTCACTATAAGTGCTGACTTTTTAGCGCAGTACGGGCATTCCTTTGCACCGTTTAGAGGTAATCCGCAGTGTAGGCAGGATGGCTCATCTTCGGTGTCCTCACTAAGTAACTCGCCGTATCTTTTGTAGTATTCAAGCAGCCTTACAATCTCGACATAGCGCAAAAAGTGCTTTTGAGTAAATGCGCAAAGGGCAATATAGCGCCCGTCAGTTTTAATGCAAAGCATTGAACAACCGATTAGCTGCTCGCACTTAAACTCCTCAATATCCTCTATGGAGTAGGTTGTAATCAGCTTATTCTCGGAATAAATGTAAATATTATCGGGGGTAACAAGGCAATGCCCGTCTTTTTTTCTCGCCGACAAGTCAATATCCGTCGGCAAGGAAAACACTGCACTTTCAAGCACCTCATCGGATACCCCACTTGGAAATGAAAGCTTCAAATTCATTAAGAATACCGTGCCTTTCCCTATGGGAGCAATTTAGATTCTTATATAAAGAGCTCCAGCTTTTTTTGGCTTTCCGCATCAAGCTTATCGACATCGGGTACATAGTACTTGTTCCCGTCAACATCGGTAATGTTAAGCCTTTTTAGCCCAATCAGCTTGAAATTAGTCCACCAATCGTTAATGCATATAGTTTTTTCGCCGGAGGTTGTAAGCATATCCACAAAAAGGTATCCCATTCGATTATCCTTAATGGAAATTATCTTTGTCACCTCGGGCATATAGTACTTAAATTCTAAAAATTCGGTAACGATATTGCGCTGTGCATCTGACAACAGCTCAGTATCGCGAATTACACCGATTTCAATCCATTCCCCGTCCTTTTCAAAGGTACAGCTAATGTATTCGGTCTTGCTCATAAAGGGGACAAGTCGAGTAAGAGCCACTCTGTTATAGGTTTCACCGTCAAACTTGAGGGTCATAAAGCCGCTTTCCTCACGAGAAAATTCAAGGGAGTCAGGCTCAAGCAAAGTAAGTGTGTCAACTTCAAAGGTCTTTTGCATAAAGTATCTCCTTTCGGATTATGAGGCATTTTCCTCGCCAATGCCGATAAATTTCAGCGCATCAGCCTGGAGCTTATAAAGCTCAAAGTACTTGCCCTTATTGCGTATTAGCTCATCATGAGTGCCTGTTTCGCAAAGCTCGCCGTTTTCAATGACACAGAGCATATCAGCATCACGTAGGGTAGAAAGCCTATGCGCAATGGAAATGATGGTACGCCCTTCTTTAATGGCATTGATTGCGGCTTGGATTTTACGCTCGGTTTTAGTGTCCATTGAGGCAGTTGCCTCGTCAAGAATAAGAATGTTGGGTTTTTGAATGATTGCTCTTGCAATGGAAATACGCTGTTTTTCGCCTCCTGAAAGGCTTACAGCCCCCGATCCTATGACTGTGTCGTAGCCATCGGGCAGCTTCATTATGAAGTCGTGAGCATTAGCGGACTTTGCCGCTTCGATGACCTCATCCATGCTGGCTTCAGGGCGTGCATAGCGGATATTATCAGCTATTGTGCCCATAAAGAGGTAGGTTTCCTGTGACACCACACCGATATTGTGCCGCAGGTCCTCAAAGGCTATGTTCTTGATGTTTATGCCATCGATGGTTATTTCGCCGTCAGTGACGTCATAAAGCCTTGAAATAAGGTTAATGATGGTGGACTTGCCTGCACCTGTTTTGCCGACGATACCAAGCATTTTCCCACCCTCAACGGTAAGAGAAACCTTCTTGATTATCTGTCTGCCAGCTTCGTATTCAAAGGAAACATTTTTAAGCTCAATGTCGCCCTTCAAATCGCCCACAGGCACAGGGTTTACAGGAGGCTTAACCGTCGGGGAGGAGTCGAGTATCTCGAACATTCTCGATGCCGCGTCCACACAGCGCGCCCAGCGGTCACCAATCCAAGTGAAGAAGTAGATAGGCTCCCACGCCATGCCAAAGTAGGACATAAGCAGTGTAAGCGAGCCGAACATAAGTTGGTCGTTTATGACCATCCATGCACCCAGCATATACATCAGAGTGCTGCAAACATTGACAAGAAGTCCTATTCTAGGGCCATAAGTGCTATGGCGCTTGTTGATTGTCTGCTCAACTGAAAACTGGTAGTCATTACGGTCGTTAAAGCGGTCAATCTCTTGGTCTTCCTTAGCAAATGCTTTTACAACACGCTGACCGTTTAGCGCATCGGATAGCACCGCATTAACACTGCGGTTTGCGTGGTTTTGCTTGCGCCAGAACTTTCGCTGACTTTTTCCAAAGCGGCGGTCACATAATGCAATAGTCGCAACAAGGGCAATGATAATCAGCGACAAAATAGGGCTTGTGAATGTCATTATTATAACAAGCCCTAAAAGCTTCAGCAAATTAAGCAGTCCAAAAGGGATAATGTCAGTAAAGAACCAGTAGATATTCATCGAATCCCTGTCAACCCTCGTCATAAGGGAGCCAGTTTGTTTGGAAGTGAAGAAATTGAGGGAAAGCTTTTGCATGGACGAAAATATGTCCGTGCGCAGTTTATGTGTAACCTTAGGTGTGATTTGAGAGATTATTACCCCGTAAACTGCCTCAATGCCCTGTGCGACAAAGGATACAACAAGCATGATAAGCACTATCATCAGTATTCTTCCGTAGTACTGCCCATTCTCGTTCAAAACCTCATCGTAAAGCAGTTTAGAGCCAAAGTAGGGGGCTGTAACAAGGGATACAGTACGTAGAATTATACCGAAGAAGATGAAAATCATCTCAGCCTTAAAGTTTTTGAACATTCCAAGAAGTCTTTTAAATATTGAGGTGCGGTCAAGACATTTCGGGCAGATTCGGCGGTTAGGGTCGGGGTAGCGATTGTCACAAATGGGGCAGTTCACTTGGTTTTCTTCCAAAGCGCTGTCGTCGATTTCCTCGTTGTTTTTTGTCTTTATCAAGCGCTGACAAAACTGCTCAAATTTCTCGCAATAGCCTAAGGAAAGCCTTGCAATTGGGAATTCAGCGTTGTCGCTTTTCTTTAACATAAGCCTTGCAGCGGCTTGATGGCGGTCAAGGTAAGCACTTTCAATGTCAGCAAGATCATAGTAGCTGTAATCGGAAACCTCAAAATCGCTGTAGGTAAGGTCTTTTTTCTTGTCCTTTGCCCTGTCCTTATTTTCATTTGTGAAAATATCGTAGCCGCTGATTATATGTAGAGTTTTGCTGTCAAAGGCAATGTACACGTCTACATAGCAGTTTTCGCCGTTTAGGTCGGCCTTTACACAGTACGCAAGTCCGTCTGTGTTAGCACCGCGCACTGCCAATGCCCTTAAAACAGGGGAAGGCAGTTTGTCGAAGTATTTCATATTTGTCCTCCTTTTAGCGCGTTTGTTGTTGGCATTAAAATAACATCACGGCACCTTAATGAAATCAAGTTTAATCTTAACTTAATTAAGATTATTATTAAAAATGTCAAACTAATTCTGGAGATAGCTTAAATATCTAACGGAAGGAATGTTCTTTTTGCAGACAGTACATATAACCTTACACTTTTATGAAATTAATGTCAAGGGGTGAATTAAAATAATTTTTTAAATACCAATAGCCCCTTTAGCATATGCCAAGGAGCTATCTATAATCAAGTTAAGCGTTTAAGTGCCGCAAATTCATGAAGCTAAAGCTTGCTACAAAATAAAACCGATTTTCTTATACACTTTTTTAAGGGTTTTCTCTGCTATATATTGCGCCCTTTGAGCGCCCTTAGTGTAAACCTCAGTGAGGTAGGCTTTATCCTGCATTAAGCGTGTGTGCTCCTCACGAATGGGAGTAAGCTCTGCAGCGACAGCCTCACCTACGGCAACCTTAAAGTCGCCATAGCCTTTTGAAGCAAAATCATATTCTATCTGTTCGAAGCTTTGCCCTGTAATCGCCGAATAAATGGACATGAGGTTATTGATACCGTCCTTGCCCTCTCGGTAAGCGACTAGAGCATCGCTGTCTGTTACAGCACGCTTGAATTTCTTGATTATAGTGCTCGGTTGGTCTAATATAGTAACATAGGAGTTTGCGTTGTCCTCCGATTTTGACATTTTCTTAGTTGGCTCGGTCAGGGACATTACCTTTGCGGTAAGCTTGTTAGAGAACATCTCCGGCATTGTAAAGGTATCGCCGTAAGTGCCGTTGAAGCGCACCGCTATATTTCGTGCAAGTTCGATATGTTGTCTTTGGTCAGCGCCCACAGGGACAAAGTCCGCCTGATACAAAAGTATATCCGCAGCCATCAGCACAGGGTATAGAAACAGCCCTGAATTGATGTTGTCAGAATGGCGTAATGACTTATCCTTAAACTGCGTCATGCGAGATAGCTCCCCAAACTGGGTCGAGCAAGATAATGCCCAAGTGAGCTGCGCATGGCAAGGAACATGGCTTTGAATGAATATAGTGCTCTTTTCTGGGTCAAGTCCGCAAGCGAGCAGCAATGCAAAGCATGATAATGTTTGCTCACGAAACGCCTTAGGGTCCTGCTTAACAGTAATGGCGTGCATATCAACTACACTATATGTGCAGTCGCACTCATTCTGAAGCACCCCCCAATTCTTTATAGCACCAAGATAGTTGCCAAGTGTAAATGTACCTGTCGGCTGAATGCCGCTAAATATTCTTTTTTTATGAGGATTCTCTGTCATTATAACCACCCTTTCCGATTATTTTCAGTGTGACCGTCCCTTAGAAAAGTTCCCGTGCGACTTTTCCTAAGATTTCAACGCCCCGCAGTATCTGCTCGTCAGAGGGTGTTGAGAAATTGAGCCTAAAGCTTGTGGTCAAGTCCGACTCACTCACCATAAAGGCATTACCGGGGACAACAGCCACCTTTTCTTGAACTGCCTTATTGCAAAATGCCATCATATCAGCACCCTGCGGCAAGGTTGCCCAGATGAAAAGTCCGCCCTCAGGCTCGGTTAAGGAGATTGAGGTTGGCAGACTGAATTTGAGGTTGGAAAGCATGAGATTGCACTTATGCTTGTAGATATCACGAAGCTTGTTGAGATGCGCCTCGAAGTCATAGTTTGTAACAAAGCGTTCGCATATCATCTGCGCCCAAATATTTGAGTGCACGTCACTTACCTGCTTGCCGACAACGATTTTCTGCACTATCTCAGCAGGGGCGCATACATAGCCCACACGAAGCCCGGGGGCAAGCACCTTTGAAAAGCTGCCGCAGTAGATTACAATTCCATCGGTATCAAGTGACTTTATAGTTGGAACATCCTCCCCCGCATAGCGTAAATCACCGTAGGGGTTATCCTCAAGAATAAGCACGCCATAGCGCTTTGCAAGGGCGTAAATAGCCTTGCGCTTTTCAAGGGAAGTGGTGATTCCGCTGGGGTTTTGGAAGTTTGGTATGGTGTAGATAAAGCGAGTGTTGGGGTTTGCCTTAAGAGCACTCTCAAGCTTGTCGATGTCCATTCCGTCATCTTTTAGGGGAATGCCCACAAGATTGGTGCGGTAGGACTTAAAGGAGTTAAGTGAGCCAATAAAGCTTGGAGCCTCACAAATAACGGTATCGCCCTCATTGCATAATACCTTGCAGGAAAGCTCAATACCCTGCTGCGCTCCTGAAACTATAATTAGCTCATCGCTATCCTTAAACATATTCTGCTTGCGGAGTCTATCCTTTAGCCAATTACGAAGCTTCGGGTAGCCCTCTGTAATGCTATACTGAAGGGCATCAATGGGGCTTTCCTCTAAAAGCTGTGCGCTGATTTGCGCAACCTCCTTTGTAGGAAATGCTTCTGGTGCAGGATTGCCCGCTGCAAAGCTTATTACAGAGGGGTCTGCTGTAAATTTCAAAATCTCACGAATAGCTGACGCTTTAAGTGAGGAAATTTTATTTGAGAAATTGTATTTCATAATAACAACCTTTCCACCTAGATATGAGCCAAAGGCAACGAATTCATAAAAATAGACATAAAATACTGTTTACATCGCTATTCTAAAATGATAAAATATTAACATTCGAACAGGTCTATTGGTTATTCTAGCATATTCAAGCTCGAATTTCAATACGAATATTAAGCTATTATTATAAATACAATGAATATTGATACAGTTTTTGTGCCCATGCTTTATTAGAGGAAATACAATCAACTATCATATGAGGTGAAAAATGCCAAAACGTCAGAGCTTTATTCAAGGCTCGATTATACTAGTCGCGGCGATGGTGGTGTCGAAAGTAATCGGCGCTATATTTAAGATTCCGCTTACCAATATATTAGGCGGCACAGGAATGGGCTATTTCTCGACTGCATACGGGCTTTTTGCACCCGTATATTCAGTGGCGGCAGGGGGATTACCCACTGCTATTGTAAAGCTTGTGGCTGAAAGCGTCGCTCAGGGTAAATATGAAAATGCACGCCGAATAAAGCGTGTTGCGCTTCTTGCCTTTACGGTTATAGGGCTGTTGGGAAGCCTTATTGTGTTTATATTTGCTCGCCCTTTTGCAGGCTCTGTTGCAGGCAACCCCCAAGCATACCTTGCGGTGGTGGCAATATCGCCGGCGGTGTTGTTTTGCTGTATTATGGCGGTGTATAGGGGATACTATGAAGGAATGCGCAATATGTTCCCCACTGCGGCTTCTCAGGTAGTAGAGGCGATAGTTAAGCTTGTACTGGGTCTGGGATTTAGCATGGGCGTACTCAAGCTTGCCACATGGCAATATGATAAAACCGGAATGGTTTTCGGTGTTGAGGCATTTACCTATGAGCAGGTGACAATGATTGCGCTCCCATACTGCGCAGCAGCAGCGATTCTAGGAGTGACACTAAGCTCCTTTGCGGGGATGATGTATGTATTTATGCGCCACCGCATTAAGGGCGACGGCTGCACTGCTTGCGACCTTGCGATAAATGGCAAAGTCGAACGCAAAAGAGAAATACTAAAAAAGCTTGTGGGCTTTGCGATACCGATTGCAATTGGGGGCGTGGTAATAAGTCTTACCTCCCTTATCGACCTTGCGACTATTATAAGGGGGCTTGCAAAGGCAATAGACTCGAATACCCCCTATTTTATTGAGAAGTTTGGTTATGCCCTTACCTCTGAAATAGGCATTGACGAGCTTGCAAACTTCATGTACGGAAGCTACACAGGGCTTGCAGTAGCGATGTTCACACTGGTGCCGTCATTTACTGCAATGCTTGGGAAAAGTGCGCTGCCAAACATTGCGGCGGCATGGGCGATTAAGGATCAAAACAGGGTAAGCCGCAACATAGAGGCTGTTATGCGTGTTACTACATTGTTTGCAATTCCCGCAGGGATCGGTATTTCCACAATGGCAAAGCCGATTTTGCTGCTTTTATATGGCGGTAGGCTAAGTGAGGTTGAAATTGCATCTGCTCCCCTTAGCATCATGGGGATTGGTGCGATTATGCTTGCTGTTACCTCACCGCTTTTTGCTATGCTGCAAGCGATTGGCAGGGCTGATTTGCCCGTGAAGTTAATGGTAGTTGGGACAGTAGTGAAGCTTGTAGGAAATATGGTGCTGATACCATTACCGCAGGTGAACCTGCTTGGTGCGCCGATTTCAACGACAGTATGCTATTTTATTATTGCGGTAATGGCAAGTGTAGCATTATTTAGCCGCACAGGGGTAAAAATAAATGCATCGGCTGTGTTCGTTAAACCCCTAATTGGAGGTTTGGCATGCGGAATTAGCGCAAGGGTTGCGTATAATGCGCTAGAGAGTGTCATTGCTGGAAGCATAAGAACCCTTATTTCCGTAGCTATCGGTGGTATAATATACCTGATTATACTTATTGCAACAGGCGGAATGACAAAAAAAGAAATTTTATCTGTTTTGAAACGATAAATTTTAGAAAAGCCCTTGAAATAATTTCCCAAATAAGCTATTATGATATATGCAAAGCAAAGAAAGCCCTAAAGTAAAGGAAAGTACACGATAAAATGCTTGATTTTAGCCTAAATAGTAATTATAATATTTCTGACCTTCTTAAAATTATGGAAATACTTCGCAGCGAAAATGGCTGCCCCTGGGATAGGGAGCAAAACCATGTCTCGATTAGGCAAAACCTACTCGAGGAGGCATACGAGGCTGCGGATGCAATAGACCTACATGATAGCGACCTTTTATGCGAGGAGCTTGGAGATGTTCTGTTGCAGGTGGTTTTCCATTCGCAGATGGAAAGAGAAGTCGGAGGCTTTACCTTTGACGACGTAGCAGATAGGATATGCAAGAAGCTGATTTATCGGCACCCTCATATTTTCAGCGATGTTGTCGCTGAAACCTCAGAGGAGGTTTTGCAAAACTGGGACAACCTCAAACGTAAAGCAAAGAATCAACAGACCTTTTCGGACACGCTATACGCTGTTCCAAAATCGTTCCCTGCCCTTATGCGAAGCCAGAAGGTTGGATCAAGAGCAAAGCGGGCAGGCTATGATTACAGCGATGTTACTGGAGCACTTAGCGACCTTAAAAGCGAGCTTGCGGAACTTGAACAGGCAATACAAGCCGGAGATAAAGCAAATATCAGCGAGGAGCTTGGGGATTTACTGTTTGCGACTGTTAATTGCGCAAGACATTTAGACGTGGATTCCGAGCAAGCACTTGCAGCCTCCTGCGATAAGTTTATTGCAAGGTTTGAGACAGCAGAGGGAATAGCAGGCAAGGATGGAAAAGGGCTTAATGAGCTAAATGCTGCACAACTCGATGAGCTGTGGACAAAGACAAAAGCAAAGACAAAATGCAAAGGCTAAGAGCCAAATGGATAAGCTTTAAGCGGTGTATTAGGCATCGTCTTATAAAAAACATAACGGAGGTAAAAGCTATGACAAAGGCAGATATGGTAAGCGCAATTGCACAGAAGGCTGATTTTACTAAGAAGGATGCTGAAAAGGCACTTTCCGCAGTGGTTGACACCATAGTTGAGAGTCTAAAGAACGGCGAAAAGGTTCAGCTAGTTGGTTTTGGTACTTTTGAGGTACGTGACCGCGCAGCTCGCGAAGGCATCAATCCCGCAACAAAGGAAAAGATTAAGATTGCAGCTTGCAAGGTTCCAGCATTTAAGGCTGGCCGTGCTCTTAAGGACGCTGTGGCTGCTAAGTAACTGTGTTTTTAAATACATGGTGATTAATCGGCGGGGTATGCTTTTTGAAGCTTACTTCGTCGATTTTTTTATGCGTTTTGAACATAATGTTAAATTAGAGAGGGAACAATTATGAGACTTGATAAGTATTTGAAGGTTACACGCTTGATAAAAAGGCGTACTATTGCAAATGAAGCCTGCGATGCAGGCAGAGTTGAGGTAAATGGCAAGGTGGCAAGGGCTTCCTACGAAGTAAAGCTTGAGGATATCATTGAGATTAAGCTGGGTAAGTCGCCGCTTAAGGTGAGAGTGCTGTCTTTATCGGAGCATGTCCGTAAGGAGGATGCTGTCGGGCAGTACGAGGTAATTTCGTAGAATAGCGTCTTGCAGTGATAATATCTGTAAACTTAGAATATACTGTACAAACTATATTTTCTTTGTTTACGGGGGGACTTTGAAATGGCGATGCAATATCAGGGGCAGACACAGGAAAAGCCCGGACTTAAGGCTGCGCATAATATAATAATGGAAAACCGCAAGGCGCTGACTATTTCCGGAGTAAATGATATAGACAGCTTCGATGAGCACACGATAATTATTTTTACCGAGCTTGGCGAGCTGACTATAAAGGGCAGGGATTTGCACATCACTAGCATGAGCGTGGAAACGGGCGAGCTTATAATGGACGGCGAAGTCAGCTCCCTTACCTATGGCGAGGGTGATAGACGCACTCCGAATAATTTCCTTGCGAGGCTCTTTAAATGAACGAGCTGCCGCTAATGTTTTTTACTGTAAACGAGCAGATGGTGCTGTTTTTATGGTCATGTGTAATGGGCGCAGGGTTTGGTGCCGTTTATGACTTTTTTCGGATAGCACGAATTGCAATAAAGCATGGCAAGCTTGCAGTTGCTGTGCAGGATGTGTTGTTCTTATTTTTCTGCTCAGTGGCAATATTCATTTTCTCTGTCGAGGTCGGCGGGGGAATGGTGAGACTTTTCTTTATTATAGGCTCGCTTTTGGGGTTCATTTTGTACTATTTAACGGTTGGTCAGATAGTCTTTTTCACTGCAAATAAAATAATTTCGGCGATAAAGTGGTTTTTTCGGTTGTTGTTTCGTATTTTTATTAGTCCGATTATCCGTTTTCTTCGGTTTTTTTACCGAAAAACAAAGGCGTTTTTTAGGCACATTAAATTAAAATTAAAATTATTTTTCAATAAAGCGAAAATACGCTTGAAAGATACATCCAATCTAATGTATAATAATATTAAGCACACGCAAAATTTCAGTGAAACTGCTGAAGGGAATGTAAACACTCATGGCAAACACAGGCGTGAGGAAAGCAAGAGAAAAAGTAAAAAAGAAAAAGAATAGGTTCATGTCTCTTTTGATTACTCTGGCGACATTGAGCTTTCTTTGTTATGCAGTGACCACCCTTATAAGCAATCAGGTGGAGATTTCCCAAAAGAAACAGTCACTTCGCGACATTCAGTCGCAAAAGATTGTTCAGCAGCAGGAAAATGATGAGCTTGAGCGACTGCTTACCGCCGAGGATGACGGCGAATATATTGAGCGCATTGCGCGTGAAAAACTGGGATATGCATATTATGACGAGCGTGTCTATTATGCAGTACCCGCCAATTAGGAGGAAGTTACTTATATATGGCAATTGAAATCGGTGAGATACTCGAAGGGAAGGTCACTGGCATCACCAAGTTCGGCGCTTTTGTTGAGCTTGAGGGTGGTACAACCGGCATGGTTCACATTTCGGAAATAGCCAGCACCTTTGTAAACGAAATCAAGGATTTTGTTCAAGAGAATCAAACAGTTAAAGTGAAAGTTCTAGCTATCGGAGACGATGGCAAAATTAGCTTGTCTATCAAGCGTGCGGCGCCCCCTGCACCACGTCCGCCAAGGCCTGCATTCACACCAAGACCTGCACCACAAAAGCATGACAACTCCACTCCACCTGCTGAATATCGTTACACACCTCGCAACAATAACAATTCAAATGCAGGCGCAGGAGTAAGCTCAAGCTTTGAGGATATGATTAGCAAGTTCAAGTCAAGCAGTGAGGAAAAAATGTCTGACATTAACCGCAATATGAACAATAAGCGAGGCACAACAAGACGTAAATAGGCATGCACATACGCATAAGCCTTGGAAATAAAGACAAAGCCCACTTAGCCTATGCTATGTGGGCAATTTTAGATATAAAATGAAAGAGGTTGCTATGATTTTTTATAATGCAAGGATTATTACCATGGAGTGCGTAACCTATGAAAACGGATTCATTGAAACAAACGGTACAAAAATTCTTCGAATGGGGAGAACTTCGGCGTTAGAAGGCACTTCTGCCGATGATATTGATTGCAAGGGTAAAACAATACTACCGGGATTTGTCGATGCTCATTGTCATTTAGGTATGTTTGGGGATGGAGTTGGATTTGAGGGGGATGATGGCAACGAGGAAACTGACCCCTGCACTCCGCAGCTGCGCTCTATTGACGCTATAAACCCCCTTGACCGTAACTTTTCTGAGGCGTTGGATGCAGGCATTACTTCGGTGATGACAGGCATGGGTAGCGCAAATGCAATAGGAGGGCAATGGGTGGCAATGAAAACCCACGGCACAAGAATTGACAATATGGTATTTTTGGAACCGTCAGCAATGAAGTTTGCTCTTGGTGAAAATCCAAAGGTTGTGTACCACAGCAAGAATACGGCGCCTAATACTCGAATGGCAACAGCTTCAATAATTCGTGAGCAACTTACAAAGGCGCAACGATACCTTGAGGATGTAAAAAAGGCGGAGGATGACGAGGATTATGACCGTCCCGAATATGATGCTAAGTGCGAGGCGTTATTGCCAGTATTAAAGCGTGAAGTCAAGGCGCATTTTCATTGCCATAGAAGTGATGATATTTTTACTGCGATAAGGCTTGCAAAGGAATTTTCCCTAGATTTGGTGGTTGTTCACTGTACTGAGGGGCATTTGATATCCGATGAGTTGGGCAAGGAGCAGATTAGAGCGGTAATAGGACCTGTTATAAGTGACCGCTCAAAGCCTGAGCTTGCAAACCAAACTATTAAGCTCGCTCAAAAGCTTTTTACCGTCGGAGTGGAGCTTGCAATATGCACCGACCACCCCGAAGTGCCGATTCAGTATCTGCCGCTATCAGCAGCTCTATGCGTTAGGGGAGGGCTTGATTACGACTATGCGTTAAGGGCAATAACCATCAATGCCGCAGAGATAAGCGGCATTTCAGATAGGGTAGGCTCGCTTAAAGTCGGCAAGGATGCGGACTTTGTGATCTTTGACGGAGATCCGTTGGATGTTCAGCAATGCCCTAAGCTGGTTGTGATAAACGGTGAAATTGTGAGGGATAACAGATGAGGGAGATAAATGTTCAGGATATAGCCGATCACGTTGCAAGGCTTTGCATTAAAGCAAATGAGAGCTTG
>CAZLMF010000046.1:0-12979 GCA_964560565.1 uncultured Oscillospiraceae bacterium | reverse complement strand
CTAATAGCAGTGACTTAATCCCAGGACTTGACGATGACGAAGAACCGTACACAGGCATACCGACCACCTTCGACCAACTATATCAGTATCTAAGCGAGTATATAAGCGAAAACAACCTTACCGATAGCATTGAGCTTGAGCGTGGCGCTGCGCACCTATATATGCGCTTTAGGGATAATGTCTTCTTTGCGGGGAACAGTGACATTCTTCTACCTGATGGCAGAAATGTTCTTAATGCTATTGCCCCGGGAATAGAAGCGGTTGAGGGCAAAATTGCAAGGCTGATAGTAGCAGGGCATACCGCCTTTGTGGAAACATCCCCCGTAAACGATTGGGAGCTTTCAGCAGGCAGAGCCTTTGCAGTCAACGACTATATCGAAAGGTTGGGCATTTTGCCCTCCAGTAAGCTTGGAATACGTGCCTACGGCAGCCATCGACCGGTAAGCAATAATGACACGGAGGATGGTAAAAGACTTAACCGCCGAGTGGAAATCATTATTTTGCGAAACGATGCGGATATGTCCGACCCTGCGGTAGTGGCGGATTTACTAAGGCTTGAATATGGCATAGACATTGAGGGTGCAATAGACCCCGATGGTTTAGGAAGTAAAGATCCTAAGGATAAAACTAACAGTGAAGCCGACAATACGCAGAGTACCAACACACCTTAAAACAGCAAAAGTGCACACAATACTTTTTATATAACGGAGGGAATTATGGCTGACGTACTGTCACAAAGTCAAATAGACGATCTGCTAAGAAGCGTTGCCTCCGGTGACTCAGCAGCAATTAACGCTCCTAAAAAGGAAGAATTGCGTTACAAGGTATACGACTTTAGAGCGCCGAAGAAATTCACTAAAGAGCAGATGCGCACGCTAAACAGTATATTCGAGGTTTACGCAAGGCTTTTGTCCTCATACTTGACAGGGATTATGCGCCTATATTGCCGTGTGTCACTGGTACAGATAGAGGAACAGCGTTATTATGAATTTAGCAATGCCCTTCCTGATTACTGCATAATGCCCCTTATTGATTTAAATGTCGCAAATGAGGACTTATCCGATACCACCTGTATAATGCAAATAGCAAATTCAATCACATATACAATGATTGACCGTTTGCTTGGTGGTAAAGGCGAGTATAGGGACGAAAACAGGGACTTTACAGAAATTGAAATTGATCTTATGCGAAACACCCTTTCAAATTTTGTGAAGCTGCTAAAAGAACCGTGGTTAAGCTATATAGATCTTGACCCTCAGCTTACAGAAATTGAAACGAACTCCCGTGTTATTCAAGCAATAGGCGCAGATGATATAGTAATTATTGTTGCGCTTGAGGCTGAGATAAATGATGTTAAGAATGTTATTTCAATTTGCATTCCTGCCCTTAATCTAGAGGAAATAATGGGCAGCTTCTCGGGCAGATATTCACGCTCAGCAAGGCGATCTGACCCAATTAAGGAGCAAGAGCGCAAGGGAGATATATTAGACGGATTACGCGAATCCGAAATTGAGGTTACTGCAATTCTCAGCGAAACTCAGGTTGACCTAGCTGATATACTGAACTTGCAGATAAATGATGTCATACCCCTTAATAAACATATTGACTCTACAGTTACGTTGAAAGTTGGAGATAAACAATGGTTTGAAGGCAAGCTTGGCATAAAGAATAATAAAAAAGCAGTAAGAGTGGACAACATTCTGCAGAATTGAGGTTGATTTATGGCGGAAGAAATCATGAACAATCAAGCGAATACAAACATTTTTTCTGAAATGGAAATTGATGCACTAGGCGAAATACTTAATATTAGTATGGGTGCCGCAGCAACTGCCATATCAGAGCTATTGAATGCTAAGGTGTGGATTACTACACCTCGAGTTGCTGTTACAAAGGTTAAGGACGTAAGCTATCAAAAACTTGATCCTGCAATAGCGGTAAAGATTGTTTACATTAACGGGATTTCGGGTTCAAACATTATGGTGCTTAAGCAGGACGACGTTCAGCTTATGCTCAATCAACTTATGGGCATGCCCATGGTGGTTGATGAAAACTTTGTCTTCGATGAGCTAAACATAAGCGCTGTTTCCGAAGTCATGAACCAAATGATGGGCTCATCGGCAACCGCACTTTCAAAGTTTCTTTCAATTGGTATAGACATTTCCACACCATCGACATTCCTACTTGAAAACATTGACTTCAGTCATACTTCTGAGCTTGATGGAGATCAATCTGTCGTCACTATCAACTTTGACCTATCCATTGATGGAGTAATCAAAAGCGAATTCATATCGGTTATGGAAATTGATCTTGCTAAGGAACTTGCAACAAAAATGCTAACTGGTGAGGCAACAAGCGCACCAACGCCAGCTCCCACACCTGCACCCGTACCCGTACCTGTACCAGCGCCCACACCAGCACCAGCACCAGCGCCACAGCCAATGCCTGCCACTCAGCCAAGCCAAGCTGCACCACAGGCGCAATATCCTCCCTACGCAGCGCAACAGCCCCAGTACGCACCTCCCTATCCGGCACAATATCCGCAATATAATTACCCTGCGCCACCACAGCAGTATATGCAGCAGGCAATTAATGTTCAGCCTGCCCAGCTCGAAAGCTTTGATACAGCAACCCATCTTTCAGGCGGTCAGCAGGATAATTTACAGCTGCTGATGTCAGTTCCTCTAAATATTACCGTTGAGATTGGCTCTGCAAGGCGCAAGGTTAAGGATATACTTGAATTCACACAAGGCACGATTATTGAGCTTGAGCGTCAAGCAGGAGCGCCGGTTGACATAATAGTCAATGGAAACCTAATCGCAAGGGGCGATGTCGTTGTAATAGATGACAACTTTGCAGTTAGAATTACAGATATAGTAAAGTCGAAATTTTTGGATACATTAGGAAGTAAGGGGTAGAAACATATGGACAAAAAGATCCTTCTGGTTGATGACGCTGCATTTATGCGAATGCTGATTAAGAGAACCCTCGAGGAAAATGGCTACACAGCTGTTCTTGAAGCTGCTGATGGCGAAATCGCATGCTCAATGTATGAAACGGAAAAGCCTGATTTAGTTTTCATGGATATAACAATGCCAAACAAAACAGGGATTGAGGCGCTTAAGGATATTAAAGCAGCCGATCCTGCGGCAAAGGTAGTAATGTGCTCGGCAATGGGACAGGAATCAATGGTAGTTGAAGCGATTAAGCTTGGTGCCCTTGATTTTATTGTAAAGCCTTTTAAGCCTGACCGCATTATGCAAACCGTATCGAAAATACTAGGCTAATTGGAGTAAAAAATGGAATGGGTTAATGCGCTGTTTGCTCTTATCGGAGTAATTGCCGTTATAATGGCACTTTACTTTGCAAGTCGCTGGCTTACAAAGCGAAACATAATCTCTGGACTTTCGCACATTAAAGTGCATGAACGCTATGCGTTTGGCAGGGAAAATGTTCTTATGCTTGTAAGCGTATGCGGCAAATATATGCTTATCGGAGTGTCCTCAAGGGGAATGGACAAGCTATATGAGCTAACTGATGAGCAGTCGCAAGACCTAAAAGCAGATCTTGAAAAATCAAGCTCTGTCAACTTTATCTCGCAGCTTAAAGCTGCCATGTCGGCTCGCAGTGCAAAGGGCAACTCAATTTCCGATGTGGATTTAGGCGAGGATATAAATTCAGGCAGAAGTGAAGGTGGGGACTGGGATGATAAAGCATAAGCAGGCAGTATTACTGCGCCGCCCCCTTATAAGGTTTGGGATTTCTCTGCTTGTAGTTTGCGCCCTTGCGACAATAGCCTTCACAATCATTGCCTCAGCAGAGCCTGTAACAGACAACACCCCCATAGTGACAAACTCGCCCTTAGATAATGAAGCGTTAGTATCTGCCGATGACAGCCTTTTACAGCAGCTTATCGGCGTGGATATGTCCCAATCCCTTGAGGTAGTCCTACTTGTGACAGTGCTATCCTTAGCGCCATCAATACTGGTGATGACGACCTCATTCGTGAGGATTATTATTGTCTTTGGATTTCTTAGAAATGCAATGGCAACCCAACAGACTCCGCCAAACATGGTACTGACGGGTCTTGCATTGTTTTTAACCCTATTTATTATGTCACCTGTGTTCAGCCAAATCAAGGAAGTGGCATACGACCCCTACAAGGCAGAGGAAGTTACCGCACTTGAGGCAGTTGAGCTTGCAGCAGATCCACTAAAAGAGTTTATGCTCACACAAACCTCAAACAAGGATATGACCTTCTTTTTAAACCTTGCAGGCAAAGACCCCGAAATAATCAATTCAGACAATTACATGGAGGAATTAGGGCTTGAAGTTGTAATTCCTGCATTTATAACAAGTGAGCTAAAAGAAGCTTTCACAATGGGATTTTTATTGTTTATTCCATTCTTGGTTATCGACATAGTTGTGGCAAGCGTCTTGATGTCAATGGGCATGATGATGCTGCCCCCTGCGATGATTTCGCTCCCTTTTAAGATTATGTTGTTTGTGCTGGTGGACGGCTGGCAGTTGCTCATAGGCTCGCTTGTAAGAAGCTTTAGTTAGGAGGGCGTATAGTGCAAGTAACTCAGGATATGGTGCTTGAGATTTTCACAGAAGCTATGCTGCTCATTCTAAAGCTTGCAGGGCCGCTGCTTGCGGTGAGCTTGATAATTGGTCTTTTGGTGTCTGTTTTTCAAGCAGCCACACAGATACATGAGCAAACACTAACATTTGTTCCAAAGGCAGCAGGAGTAGCGCTAACGCTTTTGGTGCTCGGCTCCTATATGCTAAACAGCATGATTGACTTTGTCACAAGGGTATTTGATATAATCGCTATGATATAAGCTTGCAAGTGAGGGGATATAGTGTTTTGGGAAGAACTCCTTAATAACGCCGCAATTATGCTGCTTATCCTTGCAAGAGTTATCGGTATATTTTCCTTCAACCCCATTTTTGGTAGGGCGAACATTCCCAACGTGGTTAAAGCAGGGCTAGGACTTGCACTTGCAGTGCTAATGTTCCCGACTCTTGACTACTCAGGGGTGGAGGTATCAGGGCTAATTCCCTTTGCATTTTCCATTTTACTTGAAACCCTTATCGGCATGATATTTGGATTTGTTATCAATCTTTTCACAACTATAATAGGCTATGCAGGCGAGGTTATCGACACTCAAATAGGACTTAGCATGGCAAGGGTAATGGACCCTGCAACAGGTGTCAGTATGCCTTTATACGCAACCGCATACACCTACCTCTTTGTGCTTTACTTTTTTGTTACCGACTGTCATCTCTCATATATAAAGCTTTTCGCTGATTCCTATACCGCAATTCCAATCGGTGTCACGGGTATAAACCCCGAAATAGGCTATGTAATCGCAAGCTATTTCTCCGTTATACTCACCATGGCTGTTAAGTTTGCGTTGCCGATTATTATTGCGCAAATGCTCCTTGAAGTATGCTTAGGAATACTTATGAAAGCAGTTCCGAACATTCACCTATTCGCAATAAACATTCAAGCAAAGAATTTACTGGGACTATTCCTGATGTTCATTCTAGCCTCCCCAATGGCAGGAATGATTGACAAATATCTCGGCTTGATGTTTGAAAACCTATATAATATTTTACCGCTGATTCCAGGCAGTTGATTTATAAAGGAGTGAGGAAGCTTGGCAGGTGAGGATAAAACCGAAAAAGCCACTCCTCGAAAACGCAAGAAAGCCCGTGAGGAGGGCGATGTCCTTCAAAGCAAGGAAATAATCTCCGCTTTCACACTACTAGCGATATTTATTGCCCTGCGCCAACTTGCGCCTTTTATGCTTCAAAACCTTATGAGGACTGTTGAAAACGGCATATCCTCCATTGGCACACACGGTGCAATGGATTCGGCAGAAATTCTCAAGCTAGGTCGAGATTCAATGGGAAGATATGCAGTAATTGTTCTACCTGTTATGGTAATAGCAGGGTTGGTAAGCGTTTTGTTTACAGCAATACAAACTCGCTTTGTCTTTTCAGGCAAGTCACTTAAGCCAAAGTTTAGCCATATAAACCCCATGAGCGGTATAAAACGAATGATTTCCATTCGAGCAATCGTCGAGGTTATCAAGGGGTTGCTTAAAATTAGCATAATCGGCTATGTAATGTATTCTGAGCTTGTGAGCATTATAAAGGATCTTCCTAATATGCTTGATGTGAGCATTACAACAGGCATCTTATACCTTGCAGAAAAGGTTTACGATATAGCAATAGCAATAGGGATACTCTATATTTTCCTAGCAGTCCTTGATTATATGTACCAACGCTTTGAGCATGAGAAAAAGCTTCGAATGTCCAAGCAGGAGGTCAAGGAGGAGTACAAAAACATCGAGGGTGACCCCCAAGTCAAGGGCAGAATTAAGCAAAAGCAGCAGGAAATCGCTCAGCAACGCATGATGGCAGAAGTACCTGAGGCAGACGTTGTAATTCGTAACCCTACTCACTATGCAGTTGCTATAAAATACGATCACCAAAAGGATATTGCCCCAAGAGTGGTTGCAAAAGGTGCAGGCTATGTGGCACTTCGCATTATTGACATTGCAACCGAGCATAAGGTGGAGCTTGTTGAAAATCGCCCCCTTGCAAGGGCGTTATATGAACAGGTTGAACTTGACCGTCAAGTTCCGGTGGAGTTTTATCACGCAGTAGCGGAGGTGCTTGCAGCAATTTACGAGTTAAAAAATACAAAGCTTTAAGCTTTAAACCTTATACTATACTAAGGCGAAAAATCCTAGGCGCTTACACATTTGGAGGAGAGTATGTCAAAGTTATTTAATAATGCAGTGACGCTTTTTGTCGTCTTCATGATTATACTTATTATTATACCCATCCCCACATGGGTTTTAGATATACTATTAATACTTAATATATGTATTTCCTTGATAGTGCTGCTCACCACAATGTACATTAAAGAGGCGCTTCAATTTTCAGTTTTCCCCTCGGTTTTGCTTATAACAACACTATTCAGACTATCCCTTACCGTGCGTTCGACCTTCCTTATCTTAAGTCAGCAGGGAAACGCAGGAAAAATTATTCAAACATTTGGTGAATTCGTAATCGGCAACAATGCCATTGTCGGATTTGTAATCTTTATAATAATCGTTATCGCGCAGTTTCTTGTAATCACAAAGGGCTCTGAGCGTGTAGCTGAGGTTGCAGCACGCTTTACCCTAGATGCAATGCCGGGCAAGCAAATGGCAATTGACGCCGACCTAAACAGCGGCTTAATTGACGAAATGCAAGCAAGGGAGCGCCGTGAAAAGGTTCGCCGTGAGGCGGATTTCTACGGTGCAATGGACGGTGCATCGAAATTTGTCAAGGGTGATGCCATACTTTCCATCATTGTCGCATTCGTCAACCTCATAGGTGGCGCAGTTATCGGCTTACTTGACTCTAGCATGTCAGGCAGCGTAGGCGAAATCGTCGAAACATACTCAATCGCAACCGTCGGTGACGGACTTGTTTCCCAAATTCCTGCGCTATTCATCTCAGTTGCAATGGGTATGGTTGTTACTCGCTCAGCGTCTGCCGACAACCTCAACACCACACTCAAAAGGCAGTTCCTTTCTCAGCCAATCGTGCTTACAATTGCAGGAGTTGCAATCCTTGTAATGATGATAATCCCCGGATTCCCCACACTCATACTTTTGGTTGTGGGTGGTTCTCTCGTATTCGCAGGCACCTTCCTACAACGTCAAGAGAATAAGCTTGTAGCGCCGGGCGTAGGTGAGTTATCCGACACAGCAGCGGAGGTTACTCCGCAAAATGACATGGAATACTATCGTGATATTGACAATGTATATAAGCTTTTACCCGTTGAGCAAATCGAAATGGAGTTTGGCTACAGCCTCCTCCACCTTGTAGATGCAAGCAGCGGCGGCAGCTTTATCGATAGAGTCGTAATTTTCCGAAAGCAGTTTGCAATTGACATGGGTATGGTTATCCCCTCAGTGCGAATGCTTGATAACTCTGAAATCAACCCCAACCAATACCTCATTAAAATCAAGGGTGAGGAAGTTGCAAGGGGAGAAATATTAGTAGACCACTACCTAGCTCTTGATTCCGGTCAGATTACAACGGAGATTGAGGGAATTGACACCATTGAGCCAGCATTCCAAATTCCGGCACGCTGGATAAGCGAGGACAAGAAAATTGCCGCGGAAATATCAGGATACACCCTCATTGACCCAACCTCAGTAATGATTACCCATCTTTCCGAGGTAATAAAGTCACATGCTCATGAACTTCTAAGCCGACAGGACGTTAAGTCCATTGTTGAAAACATCAAGGCGATAAGCCCCTCAGTGGTCGAGGATACAGTCCCGAACGTTGTAAGCATTGGCTACCTCCAAAAGGTACTGGGTATGCTTCTAAAAGAGGGTATTCCTATTAGGGATATGGAAACTATACTTGAAACCATGGGCGACCATTCAAATGCCCTAAAGGATATTGACCTTGTTACTGAATATGTCCGCCAAGCCCTAAAGCGCACCATAACACGCCGCTTTGCAGACGGCGGTCAGCTAAGGGTAATCACAGTGGATAGCGAGGTTGAAAACCTCATTGTAAGCTCGGTTAAAAAATCCGACCAAGGCTCATACCTTGCGATGGACCCCGAAACAATTCAACGAATTGTTTCCTCACTCAGCGAGAAGATTGAAAAGGTGCGTGATGTTATCCCGACTCCTATTGTCCTCACCTCTCCGATTGTTCGCATTTACTTCAAAAAGCTAATTGATCAGTTTATCCCCGGTGTAACGGTCATATCATACAGTGAAATTGATAACAATGTTCAAATCCAGGCTATAGGCAATGTTACTCTCTAGTACGGAAAGGGGGATGCAAAATGCCGGAACCATTATCTGTCGACAATTCAATCTTTGTTCGCTACAAGGAAAGCGGCGATATAAAGCTGCGCAATGAAATTGCGCTGCGTTACAGTAATGTTGTAAAGTACATTGCTATTTCCATGCGTAATATGTATATAAAGTACGCTGACGTTGACGACATAATCAACGAGGGAATGATTGCGCTAATGGCGGCAATTGACCAATTCGACCTTTCGAAAAATGTTAAGTTTGAAACCTATGCATCAATTAAGGTGCGAGGTGCGGTAATAGATTATATCCGTAAGCAGGACTGGGTGCCAAGACAATTGCGCCGCTTCTCAAAGGATTTAGACATCGCTTATAGCGAGCTTTACATGAAGCTCGACCGCAATCCAACAAATTCCGAGCTTGCCGAGTACATGGACATGACAGAGGACAAGTTCAACAAATCCATGGCGGATGTTTCAGGCACAGTCACCCTATCTTTTGAACAGCTTTTATACGAGGACAACTTTGACTTTGGTGATGAAACTCTACCTGACGGCGTATCAACCACAGAGCAGCGCCTGTATGGGCAGGAACTACAGAGAATTATCGCACAGGCGATAGACACCCTAAACGAAAAAGAAAGGCTTGTAATATCCCTTTACTACTACGAAAGGCTGAAGTTTAGCGACATCGCAAAGGTGCTTAACCTAAGCGACTCCCGAGTCAGTCAAATACACACAAAGGCAATTACAACCCTAAAAAACAAGCTTGACAGCTACGTAAGAAGTTAATTTATAAAACCTTAATTAGAAAGGCAGGCATGAATATGCTAAGAGGATATTATATTGCTGCATCCGGTATGCTCAACCAGCAAAAGAATCTAAACGCTATATCAAATAATATTGCAAACTCCCAAACCGCAGGTTACAAGGGCGATAGAGCGGTGCAAAACACTTTTAACAAACAGCTTATTTTGGTACAGGAAATGCAGAAAACCTCCGGTTCATTCTCAAGCCTTTATACCGATGTATCCTACACTAACTTAACTCAAGGCACTTTAGAAATGACCGAAAGCCCTTTTGATGTGGCTATAATAGGCTCTGCATGGTTTAATGTAGCAGGGCAAAACGGCAATACACTACTCACCCGTAACGGTCAATGGACAATTGATGATGAGGGCTATCTCTCCCTTGGCAGTCAAGGCAGAATTTTAGGGGAGGGCGGCGAAATCCAACTAGGCAGAAGTGACTTTGCTATCAGCGAAAAAGGCGTTATCACGCTAAACGATGGTACATACATAGATACTCTTTTACTTACACAAATAACCGAGGATGCTGAAATGACAAAGGTCGGTGAAAATATGTACACCGCTCCCGACGGCGCAGCAAATCCGCCGGATGCTAAGGTTGCAGTTTTACAGGGCGCATTCGAGAAGTCAAATGTCGATGTTGCCTACGAAATGTCAAGGGCAATGGAAGTGCAGCGTGTATTTGAAGCATGCTCATCCGCCCTTAGAATGATAGACCAAATCAACAGCCAATCCACCTCAATAGGTAAGCTATAAACCGCAAAGGCTAAAACAAGGAGGTAAATCAGAAAATGAACACAGCTTTTTACTCGTCCGCCACAGGAATGATTTATACACAGCAGGGCTTAGATATCATAGCCAACAACATGGCAAACACTCAAACCGTAGGCTATAAATCCTTACGCCCGTCATTCTCAGATGTTCTTTACACCATTCCAAGGGAGCAAACCCCCGACGTTCAGGAGGGGCATGGCGCATACATAACCAAGACTGATTTAATGCTTACAATGGGAACTCTTGAGAGGACTTCGAGCATGCTAGACTTTGCATTGCCAAATGAAGGCTTCTTTGCAGTTGCAGATGGTCAGGGCAATATTTCCTATACCAGAAACGGTGCTTTCACAATCTCACAAATCGGTGAGCAGTGGGAGCTTGTTGACGCATCAGGAAGATTTGTGCTAGACTATGAGGGTAATCACATTGTTATCCCCTTTGAGGAGCTATCCGAAAACATAATTGATTATACCGCACTCACCGAAAATGTTGGGGTATTTACATTTGATAATCCCTATGGACTTGAGGCAGGGGGCGAAAATACATACTTGCAGACACTTTCATCCGGTGAAGCCACCGCTGCACCGCTGCTTGATAAGCTTGCTGGAGTGCTTGAGCGCTCAAATGTTGATATTGCAACGGAAATGATAAAGGCACTTGAAGCACAGCGCTCATTTCAACTAAATGCTCGCATACTTCAAACCGCTGATGAGTTTCAACGCATTGCAAACACATTAAGATAATCGATTTGCATTCAATTTTCCAAAGGAGCATCTGCTCGGAAAGGATAAGAAATTCAAATGTCAATATACCAATATGATGATTTAAACCCTATGCACTTTGATGTCCTGCGAGAGCTTGGCAACATTGGCTCGGGAAATGCAGCAACAGCCCTGTCCTCCATGATGGGACGCGCCATTGATATAACAGTACCAACAGTTAAAGTTCTTGATTACTCCGAGGCGATTGAGTTCCTGGGAGGCCCTGAGCATATCGTGGTGGGAATGCTTGTGCGCATGGAAGGTGACATTGAGGGCATGATTTTATTCGTGCTGGAAAAAGAGTTTGCAGGGATTGTACTTAAATCCTTCTTTGGCAAGGATTTAGCTGACATCACTGAAATGGACGAGTTTGACATATCAGCTCTAAACGAGATTGGCAACATCATGTCAGGCTCTTATGTAAATGCCATTTCCTCAATCTCAGGAATGACAATTAATATATCCGTTCCATCCCTAACCGTTGATATGCTAGGGGCAATAATGAGCGTGCCTGCAATTGAATTTGCGGCTGTCAGCGACAAGGTTCTCTTTATTGATGAAACTTTTATTATAGGTGAAGATACAATTCAAAGCAACATGATACTGATTCCGGAGATGGATTCTCTGGCAGTTTTATTACAGCGTTTAGGAGTTGACATATGAGCAATGTCACGGTAGGAATATCAGACCAAAAAGTTTGCTCCATTCCCGATATTCTTGTTACGTTTGCGTTGGGTTCGTGCGTGGGGATATGCTTATATGATCCACAAACAAAAGTATCGGGAATGGCACATATAATGCTTCCCTCTAGTCGAGAAATATCTGGTTCGCAAGCAAACATCATGAAATTTGCAGATACTTCAATTCCGGAGCTTATCTCTCAAATGGAGCGAGCAGGCGCCTTAAGGCGCCGTATTACTGCAAAAATTGCAGGGGGAGCGCAAATGTTTGCAACGCAAAGTGAGCGTTTCAACATTGGAGAGAGAAATATAATTGCAGTCAAGCAGGTACTAAATGACTTAAAGATACCATTGCTTGCATCTGATACAGGGCTAAACTACGGGAGAACAGTTTATTTTCATTCGGAAAACGGGATAATGGAAGTCAAAGCGGCAACAAAGGGAATAAAGACATACTAAGAATTCAGCATTAAAAAAGGGGGGCATTGTAATGAGCGAGTACGATCTGCACGGCAATAACGATGGTTTTGATCAGGACGAGCAGGAGATAGAGGATTTGCCTCCTGTTGATGCGAGGACTTTGATTGAGGTCGAAAACGCATGCATGACGGCATACTTAACGATATTTTCCCCTGAAAATGGTGGAGCTGATATTACATACGAAAAAGTGATAGCCGCAATAGAGGACGGAAAGATTGTCTATGGGCTTGATGAGGAACTTATCAAAAAGGTCGTAGATGGCTTAATTTATGATTCTCCTGTCATTATTGCGGAGGGCACTCCTCCACAAGATGGTGAAAACGGGCATGTAATAAAGCACTTTGCTGATACAGTCGCTTTAAAACCACGTGAGCGGGAGGATGGTACGGTTGACTTTCGTGACCTTGGGTTAATTACAAACATCACTAAGGGCACAGAGATTTGTGATATAATTGAGCCTACCGAGGGCGTATCGGGTATGGACGTTTTAGGGCGTATTCTACCACCAAAGCCGGGCAAGCCTGCCCGTGTGCCACAGGGAACCAACACAGGACTTAATGGTGATGGTTCAAAGCTCCTTGCGTTATGTGATGGCAACTTAACCTATCGCGGTGCACTTTATAGCATTGA
>CAZLMF010000045.1:0-12990 GCA_964560565.1 uncultured Oscillospiraceae bacterium | reverse complement strand
TACAACTACCTCGGCTACAACTACCTCGGCTACAACTACCTCGGGTACGACTACCTCGGCTACAACTACCTCGGCTACAACTACCTCGGCTACAACTACCTCGGGTACAACTACCTCGGGTACAACAACCTCGGCTACAACAACTACACCTGCATTTACCACTCCAGGTGTAACCACAACTACCACTCCAAGTGTGACTACTACTACTCCAAATGTGACTACTACACTTGTTGAGTTTACCACAACGTCAATTCCGCTTATAAGCATTACAACTACTACATCTGACACCCCTCTAATTGACTTTGAAGACGATGAAATCCCAACCACTGGGGCGGGAATACGAAACCTTGCGGTGCTTGGATTGACTGCAGCTTCCCTTGGTGGACTTGCGATTTCCTTTTCACTTAGAAGAAAGCGACAGGATAAATAATCATCCCTTATAATTAAAACAACAAGCCCCAAGTCTTTAGAACTTGGGGCTTGTTGCTGTCTTTAGCTTACTCTACTCCATAGTTTCGTATGAAGTCCGCATAGAACACCACCGCACGGGCAAGAGAGTCAACTGCTATATTTTCATCAATTGCATGAGCGCTTGCAAGCTGCTCATTAGTGAGGGTTAGTGGCACAAAACGCAGTACACAAGGGCATAGATCAGAGTAATGCCTTGCATCAGTGCCTGCCATCATTACATAAGGAATAACGGGAATATCACCAAAGTTTTTCTTAATGCTACTGTTTACATACTTATAAGCGTAGGTGCTCATATCCGCAACATCTGAGCAATCATAGCCTGTAATCATCTCCATTGACAAATCGAGCTTCTTTGCAATTTTAGCGACCTTTTTATAGCTTTGCGGCAAGCCCTCATGGAGCATAAAGCGCATATTTGCTGTGACACTTGCGCTTTGGGGGATTACATTTGCGCCATGACTGCCTTGTGCCATTGTGAAGACACAGGTGGTGGAGATTAGAGCGTCTGCCTGCCCTCCAAGCTTTGCCATGAAAAAGGGCAAAATCGGTCCAAAAAGCCACAGATTGCCCAACACAAGTCTAAACTTAAATGCCATATACGGCACCATAGCTCGGTACATAAGTTTAACGGGCTGTGTTAGTTTCTTCTTAAAGGGCGAGTGGTGCTCAATTTTGTAGATAAGCTTCGATAAACGGGCGAAAGGATTATTCTTAAAGGGGGTGGAAGCGTGACCTCCAGGGCTTTCCGCAGTAAACTTGATGTTTGCTCTGCCCTTCTCAAAAATTCCAACCATTGCTGTACTTCCATGGATACCTGCTGCTACTTCCCCCATAACTGCTCCGCCCTCGTCCATTACAAGGTCAAGTTTTATGCCTTTAGAGCGCAGATATTCAGCTGTTTTTACAGCACCGTCCCCTGTGATTTCCTCATTGCACGAGGATGCGATATACACATCACACTGGGGTGTAAACCCCTCCGATAGTAAATGCTCAACTGACTCCATAATGGCGCATAATGCGCCCTTTGTGTCAACTGCTCCCCTGCCCCAGATTTTACCCTGCGCAATCTCCCCAGCAAAGGGATCGAACTTCCATGTGCCGCTTGCCTCCACAACATCATGGTGGGACATGAGCATAATAGGCTTTAAGTCGGGATTTTTACCCTTCCATTTATAAAGTAGTGCACCGTCAAAATCCAGCTTTTCAAGGTGTGAATGAATTATTGGATAAAGCTCCTTTAACCTTTCATGAAAGCACAAGATTTGTGTGTTGTCGTTGTTACCCCTTACGGAAATGGTGGGGATTTTTATCATTTCGGATAAACTATTCGCATGACGTTGCCAATCAATGCTATCCCGCTCAAGCTCAAAGCTTTTTCCGTCGTGGTAAATACCCTTAATTCGCATCGCATTTATTGCCGCTATAAGCAGTAGCAGAAACAATAAAGTTATTATCCCTGAAATAATGTAAATTATAATCATAATATTCTCCATATAAATTTACTAAAAGTTAGAAACTATTATCTACTACATTATAGCACAGTTGTGCATGTTTCGCTATTGTTATGTCGATATTTCTACAAGTTAGGTATGCACAAAAGCAAATGACTTTGTTTGTATTTACTAACGCTTGCTATTGTAGTTGCGTTTTTTTAAAAAAAGTGATAAAATTATTGTAGTTTTATAATAACTTTATGATGTAAGGAGTCTTTGATTATGCCTAAAGTTCAAGTTACGACTGACAGCACAAGTGACCTTTCTGCCGAACTATTAGAATCTCTTAATATTAAATATATCCCTTTATATATCATTATGGACGGAAAGGATTATAAGGATGGGCTTGAAATCAACCCTCCCGATATCTTTTCGTATGTTAATCACTCAGGACAAATCACAAAAACCGCCGCCGTTTCAGTGGCTGACTATATTAGCCTCTTTCGCACCTACACCGATCAAGGTATGGAGGTTGTCCATGTCAATATCAGCAGCTTCTTTTCGTCCTGCTACCAAAATGCGTGCATTGCAGCTGCCGAGGTTGGCAATGTATATGTAATAGACTCCCTTAATTTATCCACCGGCAGCGGTCACGCTGCGGTAAATGCTGCACTTTTAGCACAGCAGGGGCTTAGCGGCGCAGAGATTAAGAAACAGATTGATGAAATTGTCCCCCGCATTAACGCAAGCTTTGTGCTTGACACGCTTAAATATCTGCATCTTGGGGGGCGGTGCTCATCAGTGGCGGCACTTGGGGCAAACCTGCTAAGTCTTAAACCTTGCATTGAGGTCACAGACGGGAAAATGGGTGTTGGCAAGAAATATCGCGGCAGCTTAGATAAGTGCATTGTCCAGTACATAGCCGATCGCCTTGATGGAAATCAGGATACCATTGACCCAAGGAGGATTTTTATCACCCATACCTGTAAGCCCGAAATGGTGGAGCTTGCAAAGGAAACGATAGCAAAGTACATGAAGTTTGATGAGGTTTTAATCACGCAAGCAGGCTGCACGATATCTAACCACTGCGGCCCGGGCACGCTTGGAATACTCTATTTAAACAAATAAATATGCTTATTTATATACATATAAAACGCCAGCGACTAAGTCGCTGGCGTTTATGTTTATTTAATTATTAAGTTTTAATCTATTTGAACGTTTAACAGGGGAACGCCTCTTTCAACCTCAAGAATTACTATCCAGTTAGTAGGGGCAGGCTTAGGTGTTTCCGTTTTTGTTTCAACGTTTGTAGTCGATGTTGTAGTGAGTTTATTGTTAGTTGTAATTGAGTTTGTATTTGTATTTGTATTTGGTAATGTGGTTGTAGCTGTTGTGGTGGTAGATGATGTTGTAGTTTCCGGTGGGTCAATGAGAGCGCGTTTAATAATAGGTGATACGGTGAGTGGGTCAGATTTAACGGAAGTGGTATTTAATGTGTAATCGGCAGTTGGTTCTTGGTGTATAACGATTATTAATGATTTTGTTTTAAAAAACTCTGCGTCATAAATTGAAAGTAGATCCTTAATAGTTCGTTTTTGCTCTTCCTTGGTTTCCCCTATATTTAATGGTATCTTTATTTGAGCAAAGGTATCAAGCTGTAAAATGTATTCTTTAAGTGCGGCTGTATCGCTTATCTTTATGCTGCCAGTCACAACAGGCGCAAAAGATTTGAATGTAGATTTTGTTTCCTTAAACTCTATGCTGGTCATCCAAGAGCCGCTGTTCCTATATTCAGAATATTCCTTTAGTATCGTGTCTATCTGGCTTGAAATTAACTTAATGTCCGGACTATCTTCATTGAATAGCTCGTGAACACTTTCAAGTTTAAGTCTAAACTCCTCTGCTTTATTTATAAACTTAACTGCCGCTTCATTCTCCCCGTAGGGTGAATACTGCTTAATGCCAGATGTTATAATTGATTTTGCTTGCTCAAGTTTCTCAAGGGCAAGCTCCTCCTCAGTAGGTGGGTTAAGTATCTTCCACATATCTTCGTAAATTGTTGCGCCGTTTGCTTTAAGCTGGCTAAGTGTTATTGCTGGGGTGTTTTCGTTGTTGTAGAAGGTAAGTTCATTTACGCCGCCATAACCTATTGCCATATATCCCTTGTTAGCGTCGATTCTATCAATTTTTGAGTTGCCTGCGCTATCAAGCAGCTCATAATAATCAAGAGTTGCATCCGATACAGCACCGTATACAACGGTGTAACCGTCCTTAATTATCGTATGGTAGCTTATGGGGTAGTTGCTATCACTGTAAACAGGGTATCTTTGAGCAATGGTGTAAATATCGTTTATCATCGATGCTTCGTATACTGCTGCAAACTCTTTGCCATCATTATTAGTGCCATAAGCATAAGACCATGTAACTCCATCGACTTCATGGGTAAAGATTCGAACTTCCTTTTGAGGAACCTTATTGCTAAGGGCAAAGTCAAAACGAACTAAGTTATTGCTGATATTAAGTCCTGCAAGCCCATTTTTGTTAAGTATCTCGATAATGCTAAGTAGATTTTGGTCAGTAACTGAGGTTACTATAGGCTCGCTTTGAGCATTGTCAACCTTAGATAGTATTATAACCTCATCATCATTTTCACTTGCATAAACAGAGAGGGTGACATCCCCAATTACTTCGTCATAATATTCTAGCTTTACTAGTGCAGGTTCATCAGGCACAACAGGTGTAGCTATATCGGAGGTGCTTTGGATACTGTCATTCCTTGAATTTGAAACTGCGCTGCGAATTATTTCAACATCAGCTGCATCAATTATTTCAACATATTCTGTATTTTCATTTTGCTGTACCTGCGTACCTGTTCCTTGGGTGTTTTCAGTATACACCTTGATATAATAAGGGTTATTAGCACTGGGGGATGTAATCCCGGAGTCAACTCCCGTAATGTCAAAAGGGATGTGAATTCGGTCGCCAATATTTAGTGCAATCACAGCCATAACAATTGCCAAGCATAGTGCAGGTAAAGCAGCTCGCACCCATGTGTTGTTGAAACTTGTGGAGCGTTTTTTTGCTTCTTGTGGGATAATTTGAGGACGGGCGTGCAAATTTATCTCAGCCTTTAGCTGCTTGAGAATTTTTTTATCTTGTCGCCATTTTAATGGCATTTAGCACACCCCCTTCTATAAAGTGAAACGCCTTTACTTAGGCATTTTCTTGCGCAACTTATCCATCGCATGTTTATAGGCACTCTGAACTGTGCCTTGCGGCAGATCAAGAATTTTTGCAATTTCACGGTGACGATAACCCGAAACTGCTTTCATAAGTACAATTTGTCTTTCCCTATCTGATAAAACTTCCATTGCAACTTCAAGCACAGAGCTATAAATAACCTGATCCTCAATGCCATCATCGCAAATGTCGTTATCCTCTGGGAGTTCGACTTCCCTACCCGTTTTTCGAAGCATCATAAGTGCCTTGTTTCTGGCAATGCCAAGCAGCCATGATGACGGATTTTTATATGGAAGTCCCTCAACCCCTGTGTTGCGGACTGCTAAAAATGTATCGTGAGCAATGTCGTTTGCCATGTGGTAGTCACGCACGATTGATAGCGAGAATGCAAATACGGAGTTGTATTGGGAACGGTATAAGCTGTCAAACTGCTCTTTGTTGCCGGAAGCAGTGCCAGTTATCAGCTCACTGAGCATGATATCATTCATCCGAGATGTCACCCGTTTCATAAAGTAGTTGCGCCAAGAGGTCATTTTGTTGACCACTTAGCGTATTAAACTTTATTATGTTGTTGTTATGTTTGAATGATAGATTGTTAGTAAGTTAATTGTAATGATTTGATATGTTATTTTTTCAAACTAGAAAAGTAAAACCATAATTATATTAGCATAAATTTGATATAAAATCAAGATTTAGTGTCTGTTTTGCTCAAACCTCTGCGCTTATAATTATACTAGTCCTTTTAAAAAGTGTGCTTTTAAGACGCTTATGTTGCATGGGATTTAGCATAATAATAAAAAAGCAAGCTTTACACTTGCTTTTAGCGTATTCTCCCACCGCCTATGACCTTTTCACCATCGTAAAATACAGCCGCCTGCCCCGGAGTAACAGCACGCACAGGCTTGTCAACTGTAACTTTAATGTTGCCGTTGCTGCCCGTTGTGAGTGTTGCCATTGCAAGGGGCGCAGAATATCTGGTTTTAACATTTGCTCGCACTTCGCCCTTAATTTCAGAGAAGGACATAAGGTTTATATCCCCTACCTCAAACTCCTTTGTATAAAGGTCACTCTCGTCACCTAAAACAATTTCCCCCGCTTGAGGATCTTTAGCAACAACATACATAGGCTTGCTAAAGGAGCCTAATCCCTTTCGCTGACCGATGGTGTAGCGGTGAATTCCGTTATGCTTGCCAATTACATTCCCATTTATGTCTACAAAGTCGCCGCCCTTAGTATGCTGTGGCACTGCACGCTCGATGAAGCCTGCATAATCATTGTCGGGGACAAAGCATATCTCTTGGCTATCGGGCTTGTCGGCGTTTCTTAGCTCCATACTAGATGCAAGCTCACGCACCTGTGCCTTTGATAGCCCACCTAGGGGCAATAGTGTGCGTGAGAGCTGTTCTTGAGTGAGGTTATAAAGCACATAGCTTTGGTCCTTGCTAAGATCCAGCCCGCGTTTTAAGCAATATCTGCCGTCTTCCTGCAAAATCTGCGCATAATGCCCTGTGGCGATAAAATCCGCCTCCATTATATCCGCACGGCGAAAAAGCTCACCAAACTTGATAAATTGATTGCAGTCTATGCATGGGTTGGGGGTTTCGCCTCGTAGATAGGTATCCACAAAGCGTGTTATAACCTGCTCGCTGAAAGCTTGCTTAAAATTAAATACAAAGTAGGGAATGTCAAGCTTATTTGCAACGCTCCTAGCGTCGCTAACATCGTCAACTGAGCAACAAGTGCGGCTTGTTTTGCAGCTTGCGCTCTCCGGCTCGTCCCATAGCTTTAGGGTGACACCTATAACCTCATAGCCCTGCTGTTTAAGCAGCATAGCGGCAACTGAGCTGTCAACTCCGCCGCTCATTGCAACTATTACCTTTTTGCCCTTTCCCTCCATGGAACTCCCCTCCTTTGCAATATTATTTTTTTACAGATAGCAAAACAGGCTCGCTAAGAAGCCTGTTTTACTGCTCTTTACTTTTTTATTATAGCATTCAAGGTTAGGGGTGTCAACTTGCTAATATACAGAAATATCCCCTGAGGTTGTGGTAATTTTTAGGGTTAAAGTTGCACCCTCTGCAGTTTTTCCATCCGCCTTACTGTGTCTGTCATTGAAGTCTAGCCCAAAGTTTGATCTTACATCGCCGCTGATGCTTTTTGCGTTAATAATTGCTGCTGCACCCTCCACGAGCTTAACGTCTATATCACCTGATTGGCACGATAGCGAGAGATCACCTGCCATATCAAGTCCTGATACACTAATATTACCGGACGTTGTTTTAATCAAGCCGCTTCCCTTCATTGCACGGACAAAAACATCTCCTGAGACTGTGGATATATTTGCTTCCTCTCCTTCAATCTCTTTTATCCCTATATCACCGGAGGTTACTCTTATGTCGCCCTTGCCTGTGAGCTTGGAAACGCTTATGTCGCCGGAAATAGTGTTCATTGAGTAGCTGTCTGTGAAAGTTTCCCCCATGTTTATATCACCTGATTTTGTGGTAATGTCCACCGTTGAAGCAGTAATGTTTTTGGAAGATATATCGCCTGATAGGACGTTCACTTCAAAGTTTGTAGACTTCAAATCACGGTCTACGCAAATATCACCTGACTTTGTGCTAATTACAAGCTCCTGCTCATAGCCTGTTGGAATTGATATTTCCATGCGGTGTGAATTGCCTAGTGAGATAAATCCAAAAATCCAAACTTTCATTCTGTCATTTTGAGTTATTGCAATGCTGTTGTCATCGCCGTTATAATTATAAGTTATGTTAAACAGCTCGCTATCATCGGTTCTTTCGGGCGCGTATTGCACAACCTTTAGCTCATCGGTGTCGCTCTCCTTGATTATGATGTCGTATGAATCGCAGTCAATACTAATTTTATTAATGTTCGACTCAAGCTTTACCGCTTCTTCCTTTACCATAGCAACCTCTCCTAAATCAGCATTAAAAACATTCAAGTTTATAAAGCCCGCACCATACTTTATGCTGTAGCCCAGAATGCCTATTATCACAATGGCAACTATACTCCAGACAACAATTTGAATGATTTTTAGCGCTTTATACATTGTTATCACCACTATTTTTTAGGTCAAATATCAACTTGATAATTGCGTTTAGTGCAACTCCTACAATAAAGATTAGCCATGAATATGCCCATATTCCATATAAAAAGCTTGTGATAAGATAAACCGCAACAATTATTGACCAAAGTGTTGATGAAATTGAATGCAAAAGCTTTTTATCTCTGTTGTTCGTCGCTTTCCACTCCTTGAAATCCTCAATCATAGTTTCATCCGCCTTCTTATATACTGGACGTGACATAAAGTGATAAATCAGCAGACAGGTTGCCGCTGCCGCAATTATAAACATTAATACCACGCCGATTTCTCCCCCTCTTATAGGGAGTGCAATGCCAAATGCAATAAGCTGTAAAACGCTTAGTATATATAACCCAACGCTTATAGACACAACCGCCGCTGTCTTTTTTCTTTCATGCTGCATTGTTTTCCAATCAAGAGGATTGCCTGCGGTCATGCTGTAAATAAGCTCGTCTACATCTCCTATCCCCTCGATAACGATGGAATATGCCTGTTCATCTGCACATCCTTTTTGCACTAGGTCATTATACTTCTCTATTAGGTTTGCCAAAAGCTCTTCCTTTAGCTCATAGACCTTTTTCGTATGGGGCGCTGACTCAAACAGCTCCTCTACATATGTCCGAATTTTATTTTCCATAACCTTCACCCTTTCATGCTGTTAAATCAGTTTGTCAATTAATTGCTTGGCTCGCTCCCAGTCAATCTTGTTTTGCTCATACGCAGACCTGCCCAGCCCTGTGATCGTATAATAGCGCCTCCTAGCACCTGTTGCCTCATCACCCCAATAGGAGGATATTTGCCCTGCTTGCTCAAGTCGGCGAAACGCCGAATAGAGTGTCGCTTCCTTTAACTCGTATTGGTTGCTGGTTTTTTCTTGAATACTCTTATTGATTTCATAGCCGTAGCTATCCTTTTGCATAAGTGATGCTAAAATTATTGTTTCTGTATGACCTCTTATTAGGTCTGATGCAATTGACATATCATAAGCCGTCCTTTCCCCCAAAGCATTCCGAAATATTGCGTTGGGATTGTTACTCCTTGCCTTGCGTGTTACCTCTATTTCTTATCTATCATATTATCACGATATACTTCGCCTGTCAAGGTATCTCTCATAATAAATATTACATAATTATTAAGGAAAATATTCCCCTTTATATGTTAATAATAAACAAATCGCCCGATATATTAGGCTTTTCGCTTAATATATCGGGCGGTTAAATGCTAGTTAAGCTTTTGCAATACCCTTTGAACAGTTTCCTCGATTGTGCTTACGCTTGTGGGGATAATTAAGTCCGCATACTGCTCATATAGCGGACAGCGCAAATTATATACCTGCTCAAGGGTTTGGGACTTTCCCATTGCTATTCCCCTTGTTTTTATGTTTCTTAGCCTGCGTCTTATTTCATCAAAGGACGTTTGTATATATACAAACGTCCCAATGGACTTTAGATGCTCCATTGCCTTAGCACTCATTACCATGCTGCCCCCTGTGGCTATGATGTTATCTCCTGCCACAACCGAAAGTGCCGCCTGCTCCTCGCACATTAGAAAGTGGTCAAGTCCATTTTCATCTATGATTTCCTGCAGGAGTCTCCCCTGCTGCTGTTGAATTATCAGGTCAGTGTCAATGAATCCCTTACCTAAAGTCTTTGCAAGTAATACGCCCACTGTGCTTTTGCCGCTTGCAGGCATGCCTATTAGAATTACTGCTCCCATATCATCACTCCTGAGCTTATTATAGCATAGCAGCAGCTTAGCATTCAATATGTAAGCCAGTCAAAAAGACTGGCTTTATCGAATAGTTTAAGGAACGTCTAGGAATACAGTGACAGCAACACCATTTGCTAATGCGCCTTGAGTTGTAGTAATCTCCACTGACAGAAGAACACCTTGTGTCACTGCAAAGCTACCGGCTACAATTGCCACGCAGTTTGGAGTCGTTGAATCGCTTGGTCCAGTAATTGTTACGGTTATACCTGTGCTGGTTGGATCCTCAAAACCACATGGGCTAGTGAAAATTGTGGCTGTTACTGTATCCCCGGCCGCTACTGTATTGTCCCTGATATTGAGCACCATTCCGGTAATCGTTGCATTAACAGGAATTACAACTGTGCTGTCTGCAAACTGCGCAGCAGAGGAGGATGTTCCTATTCCTACCCATCCGCCGTCAGATACGTTTTGGTCAGTCGCCAAGAAGATGGCTGTGTTGTTTGCGCCCGCTGCGCCTGTGTCGCCTGTCGGACCTGTATCGCCTGTCGGACCTGTATCGCCTGTTGCGCCTGTATCACCTGTCGGACCTGTATCACCTATCGGACCTGTATCGCCTGTTGGACCTGTATCACCTATCGGACCTGTATCACCTGTTGGACCTGTGTCGCCTGTTGCGCCTGTATCGCCTGTTGCGCCTGTTGGTCCTGTCGGACCTATTTCATCGCCCCTGACTATTGTAAGGGTAGCAGTTAAAGGCACTATTACAGGGTAAAACACCTGAGCTGTACTAGAGTTCACAAGGGACATTGTCACAGGTGCCTCGGCTACATTAATAATACCAAGTCCTGTTACCTCGTCGGTTTTTATTGGGGAGTTACCCTCAAGAAAATCCCCTTGCGAGGTTGATAGTGCAAAAACAATGCCATTGGTAGATGCGGATGACTGTACTGCCACCCACCAGTTAACAGCATACCTGCCAGCCTCATTGAAAGTAATGACACCTGTTGCGTTATTGTAGCTTATATCCCCTGTGGAGAATACAATAGTATCAAAAATGACATTTCCTCCGACTGGAACTGTTCCTGCTGTTGTACGTTCTATTTGAAGTGCTATTTTACTCACGTCTCCTATATTTTATTAAATCAGAGTACCGCTACTTTTTAATAAATGTGTTTTCTCCCCAAGCGGCATCCTTATTTTTTATTCTGATTCCTTATATAATATGAGTTTTTTCGTGCTTTGTTACCATTTAAGACGTAACTACTTAACCCAGTAAAAAGAAAAACCTCTTAGCGCATTAGCGCTAAGAGGTTTGTTTGTTAAGCTCTGATAGGTTTATGTGACAGTAGCCATTCGGATTCTTTTCAAGGTAGGATTGGTGGTATTCCTCTGCTAGATAATAGTGCTCAAGGGGCATTATCTGCGTTGCTATTGGGGCAGTATGCTTAGCCTGCTCAGCATAAACAGCAGAAAGGATTGTTCCCTTGTCTTCCCTGTTGCGATAGTATATACCTGTTCGGTATTGCTCACCGATATCTCCGCCCTGTCGATTGATTGAGGTGGGGTCAATAACTGTGAAAAGCCGCTCAATAAGCTGCTTTAGGCTTACTTTATTAGGGTCATAGCGAATATGGACAGCTTCTGCGTGTCCGCTGTGCCAAAGCTCCTCATAAGTGGGGGCGTCGGTTTTCCCGTTTGCGTATCCCGCACTTGTGCTTGCAACTCCGTAAACACGGTCGAAATACGCTTGTACTCCCCAAAAGCAGCCCCCTGCGAACCAGATGTCCCGCAGTTCCTGCTCATTATACAGCACGCCCAGGTTAGGGTTTTTAGGCAAATGCGAGCTGCTTTTCATGTTATCCCCCTATCTCCTGCGGATGTATTTTTTATATAAATAATATAAAAGTTGCACTACAACACCTGCAATAAGTCCTATTGCAGACCATGTCCAAAGGGAAGCAAGACCTATTAGGTCGCCCCAGCCATCAAGCTTGCTGTAAAAAATGCGATACATCTCAACAAACCCTGCCCCTATGCCCAACAAATACAGCGTTAGTGTTATCGTGGCACGCAGATAGAAAATCAGTGCAGCGATTGCACCGAATATGACGGAAGCAATAAGAAAAGCAAGCAAGTTGTCCATTCCGACATCATTTTGAAGGACGATTCCTATCGCCACAAGTAGAAGAACGAATGCTACGAGGCTTACGACAATTCCCACAACCCAAAAATACTTTCTGCTTTGTCTTCTCATAATAGTTCACACCTTTCGCTTTGCTTGCTGCTAGTATTTGCAGCTTTTGCAATATTTAGCCCTTAATGTGAAATTTATTAAGCTTTTTATTCACACATTTTGATTCTAACGCATATAATGGTGCTTGTAAATTTATTTTATCTGTTTTATAGGGGTATGTCAAGATATTTGCTAAGCTTATACAATCACGTAAAATAACTTTTTTCCTGTCTTTAGGTTGACAAGCCTCGATATTTAATGTATAATAATTTTTGCGCTGTTATAGCTCAGTTGGTAGAGCACATCCTTGGTAAGGATGAGGTCACGCGTTCGACTCGCGTTAACAGCTCCAAAACGAACAATCCTGCATGGGTATGAAACCATGCTCATGCAGCATTATTCGAATGATTAAAGGCTGTTATTTTTACAGCGGGGCAGGTAGGTGTTAGCTACCCACCCTACTGATAAAAACAAAGTTACGTCCTCTGAGCCGATACATTTCCTTCGCCTGCGCCCAGCAGCAATTAATGCAAAGGGGCTACAACCGAGTTACCACTGCAATTATGCAGCAAGCTTTCATTACAAAAGCTTTATCATTATGCAGGTAGCAACTCAATTGAGTTGGCTCGCTCGTCCGTATCGGAGTCATGGCATAACTGTTAGCACAACCTTGTATTCTCTCTCAGCTAGAGGTTATTCAATTGTATTTATCAAAAGCCTTCGTGTGGAAAGCCTTTAATCGAAAATTAGAGAAAAAGAAAGAGGACCCTCAGATTTTACCATCTGAAAGTCCTTGAAGC
>CAZLMF010000044.1:0-13188 GCA_964560565.1 uncultured Oscillospiraceae bacterium | reverse complement strand
CGGAAACTATGGCGAGAAAAAGGTCGGCTATCTCCAAAGGGAACAGGCAAAGGATCGTCCTGCGGCTAAGTCAGCGCCAAGTCTACATTTTGCAGTGGGTGAGAGAGTACACCACAATGTATTTGGCGACGGCACGATTTTATCGGTGACTGCAATGGCGAACGACTCCATGGTGGAAGTTGCTTTTGATACAAAGGGTACAAAGAAAATCATGGCAAACTTTGCTAAGTTAAAAAAACTTTAATAAAAGTGCAAAGCCGCCAACCGCATTTGCGGTTGGCGGCTTTGCTTATTACTACTTCTTGTTTTCGTCTACGGTATTGCGTGCAAATTCTGCATTTTCGGGGTTTATGTTCACCACTGAGCCGTCACTTTTAGTTTTGTTTTGCGTTGCAGGGTGGGTGATAAACTGAGGTGAATAGGGCAGGACATTCGCTTGTGCGGCGGTGGTATGGTTGCCGTTTAATACGGTTCTCATACCCTCAGTTGCATTTGTGATATTATTTGGCTGGGCAGGGGTGATTTGCTCCTGCGGCTGGGGATTTTTCCTCTTTTGTTTTTGTTTATTTTTCATAGCTACTCCCTTAATAATTATAAAAATGACTTCATTTGGTCTATATAGGCTTGCTCGTGGCTGATATAATCATTTGCTTGCTTTAGCACTTCGGTATCGGCTAGAGAGCAGTTGTTTACTGCTTTTGTCAGGTCGATTATTCCTGTGCTTGAGCCTTTAATCATGATTTTTGCCACATTGCTCGGAGAGGGGTCTGCAATGGTTTTAAGGGCAGTGCCGCGAGCCGCGGTTTTAGCGATAAAATCGTGCCCGCCAGTTGGTTTATGCCCTTCGTGCTGAAGCTGTTTTTTAACGGTGCTGTTTACTGTTTCATAGGTATCAAGCTGATTTTGAAGTGTAGATTTAAGCTTAGTATCGTCAATACGACGGAGTATACGCTCAATGCAATCGGAGCTTACTGCGCTATTTTGGTACATTGCGCTTAGTAAGTCGATGCTTTGCTTTCTTTTTGGATTTACCTCATTCAATATTATCAATCCTTTCGGTTAATATATAAGTAGGATTTGCACTCTTGCGGAAAATATTCGCTTAGGATATAATAGATAATAATAAAAGCATTAATTAAAATGGAGGAAGATAAATGAAGCGAAAGTCGTTTGCGGCACTATTAGGTGAATTTTTTGGATATTTGATTTTAGGTTTTATACTAAGCTATATAGTAATGGGAGCTATGGTTTTTGCGGTTAATACGTTGGTGAAGATATTGGTACTTATATGCACAATGGGAGTAATGCTGGGGCTTTTGAGCTTTGTGGCATTTAAGGAGGGCAAGCGTGAGCGCAGCCTTGTTAAGCTTCGCCGTGTTGAGGGGCCGATGCATTATCGCTGTCTTATATGCGGGCTTATCTTGATAATACCCTTATATACAACAGTTATACTGCTTGCGCTTTCAAAGGCTGGGATAGTAGGGGACTTCTATGGCTATTATAAGCTTTTTAACCCTTGGTATTTGCCTCTAACAGCAGCGCTTTCCCCTATGATTGAGGTTGAGGGAGGACTTAGCCCCTCGGCTTATGTTGCAGATATTGGCTGGGGTGTAATTGGTCTATATGCACTACTGCCCATATCAGTTCCGCTAGCTATACATTTGACCTACAAGTTCACTTTCAATGAGGTAGCAATTGGAGGGAGTAGCAATAAAAATGAGTATCAAAGGTACGATGATTAGTTTATTTCCCGAATGAATAGAATATATTGCTTGTTTTTTTCATAAGCATATACAAATACCTTGTGGGGGAGTTAGTATATGCGAAAGAGGTTACGGGTGCTATGTCCGATTGCGGTGCTTTGCGCTTGCATAGTTTTACTTATGGTTTTTGCAGGTCATATTGACAGGGCGGTATTTACCTCAGGGCTTGCCGCTAAACAGCGTGTGATAGTGCTTGACGCCGGGCATGGTGGCGAGGACCCTGGTGCTATTGGCATAAGTGGTGTTCTTGAAAAGGATATTAACCTTTCAATTGCGCTAAAGCTGCGTGATTTGCTGACGCTTAACGGCTTCACGGTGGTGATGACTCGTGAGGAGGATGTGTCAATTCACGATAAGGGCGCTGAAAAGCGTGGCGAGCGTAAAATATCGGATATGAACAATAGGCTTGAAATTATTGAGCAACAGAATAATCCGATTTTTATTTCAATCCATCAAAATCGATATACGGGTGCAACTGATAAGGGCGCGCAGGTATTTTACAGCGATTCAAATTCCTTTAACGGTACCTTTGCAGATGTTATGCAGCGCAGGTTTGTGGAGAGTATTCAACCTGAAAACAAGCGAGAGACAAAGCTTTGTGGCAAGGAGCTGTTTTTGCTGTACAATACAAAGACACCTTCTATTTTAATAGAATGCGGATTTCTATCAAATGAAGAGGAGTGTGCGCTTCTATCAACTGAGGAACATCAGCGCAAGGTGGCGTTCACGATTTATTCAGGACTATGTGAGTTTATTATAAAGACGCAAACGGGCGAATAGCCTATATTTAGACGTATAAAGGTGGAAAGAAAATGGCAAAGTCAAAAACGCTATACATATGCACCTCCTGCGGTGGGGAAAGCCTAAAATGGAACGGAAAATGTCCCTCCTGCGGTGAATGGAATACTCTTGAGGAAACTGAAATTACCCCCATGCCCTCCGGCAGGGCAGGCATGGCAAAACATATAAGCTCCGCTTCGGTTAAGATTACTCCTATCGGTGAGGTTGATATCACCGATGAGGTGCGTTATCATACCGGCATGGCGGAGCTTGATCGTGTCCTTGGGGGAGGGCTTGTTAAAGGCAGTTTAGTGCTTTTAGGAGGTGACCCTGGCATAGGAAAGTCCACTCTTATGCTTCAGATTTGCACCTATCTTGGCAAAGGGCATAGCGTGCTTTATGTCTCCGGCGAGGAAAGTGCAAGACAGCTAAAACTTAGAGCGGACAGGCTTAATGTGCAAAGTGAAAATGTGTACATTGCGGCGGCGACTGATGCCGAGCAAATTGCGGCTGCAATAATTTCACAAAAGCCCGATGTTGCAATTATAGACAGTATTCAAACCATGAACATAAGCTCCATTTCTTCAACTCCGGGCAGCATTACGCAGGTGCGTGAATGCACAAACCTCTTTATGAGGGTGGCAAAAAGCGAGGATATACCTATATTCATAGTCGGTCACGTCAACAAGGACGGTGCAATTGCAGGGCCTAAGGTAATGGAGCATATCGTGGATACGGTGCTTTACTTTGAGGGTGAGAGGCACTTAAACTACCGCATTTTGCGTGCGGTGAAAAACCGCTATGGTTCAACAAATGAAATTGGTGTATTTGAAATGTCTGATGAGGGGCTTAAACAGGTGGAAAACCCATCCCTGTTCCTCCTTGAGGGTAGACCTATGGGTGTGTCAGGCACTTGCGTTGTGTCAACAATGGAGGGCACAAGGGCGATACTTGCTGAGGTGCAAGCCCTTGTGACGCAGACGGGCTTTGGAAATCCGAGACGTATGGTGACAGGCTTTGATTATAACCGAATGTCGATAATCCTTGCGGTGCTTGAAAAGCGAATGGGCTTTCATTTTGGCAATCTTGATGTCTATGTCAATGTGGCAGGAGGACTTAGGGTAAACGAAACTGCGGCTGACCTTAGTGTGGCACTTGCGCTTTATTCTGGGCTTACTGACAAGCCCATTGGCGAGGGAATTTTAGCAATAGGGGAAATTGGGCTTGCAGGTGAGATTAGGACAGTTCAAAGTATTGAGCTTCGCATAAGAGAGGGGCAAAGGCTTGGATTTAGCCATTGTATAGTGCCAAAGCATGCACTTTCCTCATTATCAAAAAAAGGTGGCTATGAAATAAATATTATTGGAGTTAGCAACCTTAAACAAGCGTTTGCTGCCCTTGCAAAGCTGCAAAACGAACAAAGTAAATAGCAAATAGTAAAAGAGCGGTGAAAACCGCTCTTTTTTTGGGGGTATTCAGCTGTCTGCCTTAGCTTGAGTTGGGGATTTGTTAGGAATGGGTGTTGTGATGTTACTGTAATTATTCGTGAGGTGGCTGCTATAATGGCAGCAATCATTGGCAGAGCCTGTTACTGTTTCTATACCCTTGAGACCGCAATAGCCATCAAGTTGGTGTTTGCAGTCTTTTGCACAAGGAATTAGATTCATTGGCAGTCCCCCTTTTCTCTTTTCCTTTTCAAGTTTGCACGCTATTATTGTGCTAAACAATGAAAATTTTATTCTCTCATAATATTTGGAATAAAAGTTGTTACAATATGATAAGAGATATAAAAGAGGGGTTATGTAATTGAAGAAAACAATATTTGTCATGCTGCTTGCATCGGCGCTAATATGCTGTACTTTTTTTGTGCCCGAGGTGGTAGGTGGGTTTGTCCCTAGCGTTAAAACCGTAAAGCTTGGCAAGGAGATGCACTACAATGAGATAGATGCATTGGGCGAAATTGAAAATCGCACAAAGACCGATATTACCGCTGAAGTTCCGCTGATAATCCTTGATGTGATGGTGAATGTTGGGGATTATGTCGAGGTTGGGGATGTGGTTTGCCGTATAAACCGCAGTGCAACCATGCGCAAGCTATCGGAGCTTCAAGGGTATTCGCAGTTATATACCGCAGCTATTGCGTCACAGGGGTCAAAGGATATGCCAATATCTGATGAACAGCTCCCCGAACAGTTAGTCGCTACTGAAAGTGGATATGTCAGTGCCGTGAATGTTTCAAGGGGCGACCTTTTGGAGCCGGACTCGCCAGCGGTCACTACGGTAAAAAGCAGTGACCTTATCGTAAAGGTGGCAGTGGCGGAAGGCGAAGTGCCAAAGCTTGAAATCGGGCAAACTGCTATTGTCACAGGCTCGGGCTTTGGGTACTTAGAATATACCGGCAAGGTGACTAAGGTATACCCGGAAGCACGCAAGAAGTTTATAGGCACAGCGCAGGAAACAGTGGTGGATGTGATAATAGAGCTTGATGCGCCCGATAATGCAGTTAAAGCTGGATTTACTGCGCTTGCAACAATAGAGGTTGAAGCTCCAAAGGCGCTAAGAACACTACCTTATACCGCAATAATGCAGGATGACGACGGGAGTGAGTATGTTTATATTTACAAGTCAGGAAAAGCAGTACGGCAAAATATAGTCACAGGCAGGGAGCTTTCGGTGACGGTGGAGGTGGTATCAGGAGTCAGAACATCCGACCTTGTTATTGCAAGGCCCTCTCAGGTGCAGGAGGGCGAATATGTCAGACTTCATTAGAAAGGCGCTTGTGAACATATTTCGAAGTAAGCTGCGCTCCTTTCTTACAATAGCAGGGATATCCATAGGTGTGCTTTCGGTGGTGGTAATATCCTCAATAGGCGAGGTTGGCACCCATACAATCAACTCAGAGCTTGGGAATATGGGGATAGATAGCGTCATGGTGTCGTCGGGTCTGGATTTTGGTGTAATGTCGGCAGATGAAGTGGAGGCAATAAGAACGGTTGAGGGTGTGCAATCAGCAATGCCCCTAATGGCAGAGCTTTCGCAGTGTAGATTAATCGATACAGTGACAAGGTGCATGGTGTGGGGAGTTGACCAAAACGCAAACAGAATAATTTCACTTGAGTCGATTCACGGCAGGCTTGTTGACAGAGGGGACTTGCTATCAAACAACAATGTTTGTGTGATAGACGAATCGATTGCAATGGAGGCTTATCAGCGCACGAATGTCATTGGCAAAAAAATCAACGTTTATATCGGCGGCGGATATAAGGAGTTTGAGATAATCGGCGTGGTTAAGTCGGGGGTAAGCACGTTGCAAAACTTGCTTTCGGATATTATACCCTGCTTTGTGTATATTCCATTCACCACAATGCAGGGTATGACGGGTCGTGCAAGCTTTGATCAAGTGGCGGTTAAGCTCTCGGACAACTCAGGTAATTCGGATACACCGGAGCTTATTAAGCAAACACTTTCAAAGCTAAATGGCGGTACACCGATAAATGTAAACAACTTGCTCAAGCAAAAACAGCAGTTAAACGGGATACTTGGGATAGTTTCGGTTGTGCTTTCGGTTATTGCAGGTATTTCACTGATTGTGTCGGGACTATCCATAATGACGGTGATGCTTACTTCAGTAAGTGAGCGTACCCGTGAGATTGGGATAAAAAAATCCATAGGGGCGACAAATAAGGATATAATGCTGGAGTTTGTGTTGGAGGCGATAATGCTTACTATGATAGGAAGTATTATTGGCATATCCATCGGCGTGGGGTTATCAGCACTGGGATGTATCATTATGGGGACAGGGGTACTGCTTAATTTCTCCCTTATTGCTTTTACCTTTATTTTTTCTTTAGTAATGGGGCTGATGTTTGGAGCATATCCTGCATATAAGGCGGCAAAGCTAAAGCCTATTGATGCCCTTAGGTATGAGTAAAGACCGAAAGCGCGCAGCGTAAGCTGCGCGCTTTCTTTAGGTACGTTTAGGAGTTAGAACTAGCAGCATCCACCGCCACGGTCGCTACCAAAGCCGTCACCACAGCAGCAGCAGACAATGAGAAGAAGGATGATGATCCAGCAGCAGTTTCCACCACCGCCAAAATTGAAACCTGACATGTAAAAACCTCCTTTGTGTTTTATAGTATATATTATGATTTTACAATATTTGTGTTACAAAGATTTTATTGCCAAATATAATTTCGGAGCAAATTAAAGCAAATTTGAGATAAAAGAAGAAAAATAAAGTAACTGACAGATAAACTAAAGGAATAAGTATAGTTTGACTTTCTCTGACTTTGACCATCTTTGACCTTTGGGCTATAATACTAAATAGAAGGTCAGGGAAGGTCAAAAGGAGTGAAAAGCCAATGAAATTAAGCGATATTATAGCTGAGGCTATAATGGATATACTCGAGGAGGAGGGCGGAACAGCCCAAATCCAAAGAAATGAGCTTGCTGGAAGAATTGGGTGTGTGCCAAGTCAGATAAGTTATGTGATAACCTCACGCTTTACCCCGGAGCAGGGGTTTTACGTTGAAAGCAAGCGAGGTGGCGGAGGGTTTATTAGGATTGAGCGTGTTGGAGGGGATGGAACTCCCGCACTTATGCATCTGATAAACTCAATCGGTGACACTATTGACGAGCAAAGCTTGAGAGCGATACTCAAAAACCTTGTTCATTCGGAGGTTATTACAGTCTATATGGCAAAGCTAATACTTGCCGCAACCTGTGATACAACATTAAAGCTATTAGAAATTGAACGCAGGGGCGAAATTCGCGCCCGAATACTGAAAAATATGTTACTGAACATTTAGGAGGTAATAATTATGCTATGTGAGAAATGTGGAAAAAGGCAAGCCAATACGGTCTATCAGGAGAATATAAACGGTTGTGTAACCACCATGCACCTATGCGAGGACTGCGCGCCTGAGATTAATGTGGGAAGTCTTTTTGCGGATATGTATAAAGGCTGGGAAAGCGTAATGGGAAGCTTTTTTGGAACTTCACAGCCAATGATTGGTGCTAAGGATACTGACTTTTGCCCTACCTGTTCTAGTCGTTTATCGGATTTTTCAAATGGAGGCAGAATAGGCTGTGCGGATTGCTATTCCCACTTCCGCAGGGAGCTGCTGCCATCAATTCATCGTATTCACGGTGAAACAAACCATGTAGGTAAAATTCCTGCCTCGGCAGGAGAGAGTGTAAAAATGCGCAGGGCGCTGACTGAGCTTAAAACAAGCCTTTCAAAAGCGATAGAGGAGCAGAATTTCGAGGAGGCAGCAAAGCTTAGAGATAGGATTAACGAGATTGAAAAGGGAAAGGATGAAAGAGATGAGTAATGAGGGCAAATTGAATATTAGAAAATGGTATGAAAAGCCTGGTGAATATAACGATGTTGTAATCTGTACAAGGGTACGCCTTGCTCGCAATCTGGAGCGTTTCCCTTTTGAGAGGAAAATCACCCCCGTTCAGTCGCAGGAGCTTGCAACGCTAGTTCATGGGGCACTTGAAAACATAAACCTTGGGGAAAATAAGCTCAACTTCTATACAGGTGAGGAGCTTGACAAGGTAACAGCTCTTAGCTTTGCAGAGCGCCATGTGGCAAGCCTTGACCTTGTGAAAAAGGGGAAAAGTGCAGGAATGATTGTGAGCGAGGACGAATCGGTGTCCGTTATGACAGGGGAAGAAGACCATATCCGCATACAGGTAATGGCGGCAGGTCTTGCGCTAAATAGCGCTCTTGAAACAGCAAATAAGTTTGACGATGTACTAGACCAAGCGCTGGATTATGCCTTCGATGACGACTTAGGCTATTTGACTTCTTGCCCGACTAACCTTGGAACAGGGCTTAGAGCAAGTGTAATGCTTCATTTGCCTGCAATTGAAAGGGCGGGGCTTTTGCCACAACTTACAAATGCGATTTCTAAGCTGGGGCTTACAATTCGAGGCTCATACGGCGAGGGTAGTAAAGCAAGGGGCGCGCGGTATCAGATTTCAAACCAAATTACATTGGGAATTTCGGAGCAGGTGGCAGTACAAAACTTAGGGGAAATAGTAAAGCAGGTTATTGCACAGGAACAGGAGCTGCGCAAAACAATGCTAAAGCAGCATCCACAGCTTGAAGATGAAATACACCGCTCATACGGTATACTTAAATATGCAAGGAGTCTAAGCAGTGCGGAGCTTTTTGAGCTACTGTCAAATGTGAGGATAGGCGTATCTCAAGGAATGCTTGAGCAGGCTGGCTTGGATGATATAACAAAGCTTGAATTTGAAGCAGGCAGTGCGTGCATTACAAAGCAGGCACAAAAAGAGCTTTCAGCCAAAGAACGTGATGCGTTTAGAGCTGAAATGGTTAGAAGTATAATATAATATAAGAAGCAGGAAGGAAGATGACGAATGTATCAGTTCAACGGATTTACACAAAAGGCGAATTTAGCTCTAAACAGGGCGATTGAAACCGCTTCGGAGCTTGGGCATACCTATATAGGCAGTGAGCATATTCTTTGCGGACTACTTAACGAGGATACAGGAGTTGCGTACACTGTTCTCACGAAAAACGGTGTAACTCTTGATGCTATCAAGGCAAGACTAATTGAGGTTATCGGTCAAGGTGTCGCTACAAAGCTTACCCCAAATGATTTAACACCTCGAGGGAAACGCATTATTGAAATGGCAGTTGCGGCGGCACGCTCTTTAGGGCATAGCTATGTCGGCACGGAGCATTTACTGATGGCTGTACTAAAAGAATCCGACAGCTATGGGGTAATGTTCATGCGTGAGAGCGGCGCAAATATGAGTACAATCTTCAATGAATGCGTTGAGGAATTTACCGATGGCGCAGGAGCTTATGACGAGCAGTACGGGGAAATGGGCGGAAAGTCCGCAAGTAAGTCAAAAGCAAACGGTCTTGAAAAGTATGGACGTGACTTGACCGAGCTTGCGAGAGAAAACAAAATTGACCCTGTAATCGGCAGAAATGAGGAGATTGACAGGGTGCTGCAAATCCTTTCAAGGCGCACAAAGAACAACCCTTGCTTGATAGGCGAGCCAGGTGTAGGCAAAACTGCAATAGCGGAGGGGTTGGCGCTTAGATTAGTGGCAGGGGATGTCCCTGAGAACATAAAAGACTTCCGAGTATTTATGCTCGATATAACCTCAATGCTTGCAGGAACGAAGTACAGGGGCGACTTTGAGGAGCGCATAAAGAGCGCTATTGACGAGGTAATTAAGGCAGGAAATATAATTATTTTCATTGATGAAATCCATACTATTATGCGTGCGGGCGCTACTGAGGGCGGCGCAATGGATGCTGCGAATATACTTAAACCCTTGCTTGCAAGAGGAGAAATGCAGGTAATCGGTGCGACAACCATTGAGGAATACCGCCGCTATATCGAAAAGGATAGCGCTTTGGAGCGCCGTTTCCAACCTGTTATGGTAAATGAGCCAAGCGAGGAGGATGCAGTTCAAATTCTTTTTGGCTTGCGTGATAAGTACGAGGCACACCATAAGGTGAAAATCAGCGATGATGCTATTAAAGCGGCAGTGCAGATGTCATCAAGATATATAAGCGACAGATTTTTACCCGATAAGGCGATTGACCTTATTGATGAGGCCGCTTCAAGGCTAAGGCTTAAGTCACATACTGCACCGTCAAATTTGAAGGAGCTTGAAAATGAGATAAAGCGCTTAGGAGAGGAAAAAGCAGCCGCTATTAACGAGCAAGATTTTGAGGAGGCTGCCCATCTGCGTGACAAGGAGCGTGAGGCAAAGGATAAGTACGATACTCAGCGTAAAGGCTGGGACGAGAAATCCGGCAGGAATTACAAGGAGGTTGGCCCGTCTGATATAGCTGAGATTGTATCAAGCTGGACGGGTGTCCCTGTAAAACAACTAACGCAAGCTGAAAGCGAGAGACTTCTGCATATTGAGGATGTGCTACACGAGCGTGTAGTAGGTCAGGATGAGGCGGTAACTTCAGTTGCAAAGGCAATTCGCAGGGGCAGGGTAGGGTTTAAAGACCCGAAACGCCCGACAGGTTCATTTATCTTCCTAGGGCCGACAGGCGTAGGTAAAACTGAGCTTAGCAAGGCACTTGCCGAGAGCTTATTCGGTGATGAGGATGCAATGGTTCGCCTTGATATGAGTGAGTATATGGAGCAGCATTCGGTTTCTAAAATTGTGGGATCACCTCCGGGATATGTAGGCTTTGATGACGGCGGACAGCTTACGGAGAAAATTCGCCGCAAGCCATACTCAGTGCTGCTAATGGACGAGATTGAGAAAGCGCACCCTGATGTGTTCAATATCTTGCTGCAAGTCCTTGAGGATGGATTCCTCACTGATAGCCAAGGCAGAAAAGTGGACTTTAGAAACACCATCATCATCATGACGTCAAACGTTGGCGCAAGGCTGATTACAGACAAGAAAGCCCTTGGATTTGCGCCGAGTATTGAAACGGACACGCCAAAGGATGCGGTAATGGCGGAGCTTAAGAAGGTATTTCGCCCTGAGTTTCTAAACCGTGTTGACGATATAATTGTGTTCCATAAACTTTCGCAAGAGGATATTGAGAATATCGCAGTCAAGATGCTTGACGCCCTTGTACTGCGCTCGAAGGATATGGATATTGAGCTTAGCTATTCCGATGAGGCTGTAAAAAAGATTGCTAAGATTGGGTTTGACCCGACATACGGCGCAAGACCTCTTAGAAGAGCGATTACAACGGAAGTTGAGGATATGCTGTCCCAGTATGTGCTTGAAGGAAAGATTAAGGCTGGGCATAAGGCAAGGCTAATAGTCAATGAGGAGCGCTTTGAAATAGAAAATGCATAAGAAATGTCCGTCTCGAATTACGAGGCGGACATTTTAATTGTGGTATAGATAAGGGGAATAAGACGTAAAGTTAGTTGTAGGAATAATATTACTGTCATTTATTCACTTGTATTTTAGGCGGCGCTGTGGTAAAATATTCAATAGTATTTTACCAAAGTGATTAGGTTAGACTTTATGGTTTAGCACTGAAAGGATTTGTGGTAATGACGCAGTATATTCCCGAAAACAGAGAAGAGGTTAATAGACTTAAATCCCGAAGCTCACGCTCAGGAATAGTCTTATGTGCGATATTTTTATCCTTTTATATTGCGCTTGTTATATCAATGGGCGCAGTGAAATTTTTTGATTCAGTTCTAAGCGGTGCATCTTATGACATTAGATATGCTGTTGCAACCTTGATTTCTATTATTTTACAGTATGTGTTCCCTCTTGCATTAGGGCTTGTAATAATGGGTATAAATAAGGAGTCAATGTTCCCTAAGTTTGTCGGCACGGAGTATAGCATGGGGAAGTCTCTTTCATATATGCCAATGGCGTACGTAATTCCGCTGATTGCAAGTCTTGTAAACAATGTTATATTTGAGTTTATATCTAAGTATACAGGCTTCAAGGGGCTTGAAAACCCAGTTGAAAGCGCAAAGACAGATACAGTTGCAAGCACAGTGATTTTAGTGCTTCTTACAGTGGTAATCGCGCCAGTTTTTGAGGAGCTTATTTTCAGGGGTGTAATTCTTAGCAATTTGCGCCGATATGGCGATAAATTTGCAATAGTATCCTCGGCAATTGTCTTTGGAATATTCCATCGCAACTTCCATCAGTTGCCCTACACATTAGCGCTTGGCATAGTGCTAGGGTATATAACTGTCCGTGCAAATTCAGCAAAGCCTGCAATGGTTATTCACGCTATTTACAATGTTCTTGGCATTTCATCCCTATATCTTGCAGACAATGAAGTTTACGAAAAAATGATGCAAACAGGTGTGCAGTACATGCCCACCACAGGCAAGGAAGTCAGCATATTCATACTCATGGGACTTCAAAGCTTAATTATCATTGGATTAGTGATTTGGGGACTTGTGATGCTTATTGTGAACATAGTTAAGTATTGCAAGCGTCGCACAAAGGGCTATGACATATCCTACCTTTCCCTAGGTGTGCTTGCAGTGCCAGAGAAAACGAAATACCGCATTTTCTTCACAAGGGCAAGTATGATAGTGATGCTTGTCATTGCTATATATGAGTTTGCGCAATCCCTTTTCCCTGAGATTTCAATAATAAATCTACTCTATGGAGTTTAGCTTGTAAAGTCCTCAATGCGCTGTGAAAGTTCCTCCTTACTATTGACTAAAATGCCTGTCCTTAGCAGTAGGCGGTCATATTCGGGAAGTGAGCTAATATAGGTGTCATAAACCTTAATCGGAGTGGGGGACTGAGGTTCGTAAACCGCAACCTTACCCTCGTATTCCTTGATAACGTAAAGCGTGTAGGATGAGCTTGTGGTAAAGGACGTTTGACTATGTGTATTTTGCGCATTTATGATTTGATTTTTTATGAACATAGGTATAATAATAGATATAACTGCCAGTACAGTGGCAACACCTAAGGTCGCAAGTGCTCTCTTTTTCATTAGATAACCTCCATTGGTAAGTAAATGGATTTAACGCTTTTAGCGTTGACGGAAAGCACAGAGTTTATGCATTTGAAGGTAAATTAAAACCTAATAATATGTATAGTTTTATTTTGCGTTTACATAACATCAGTTTAGAGCCGATTATATGCGGTAGTTGTCTTAAGGAGGAGCTAAAATGCCCAA
>CAZLMF010000043.1:7397-14950 GCA_964560565.1 uncultured Oscillospiraceae bacterium | reverse complement strand
GCAAGAGAGGACACAAGCGCTTCATCGCTATCTAGCAGTCGCAGTGCAACCCATCTGGGATTTATCCTATCGCCTAAAATGGGGGCAATTTGCGCCTCAACTAAGGCGATAGCTCTTTCAATAGTATGTGTATAGCGCATTTTGAAAGGCGCTTTCGGGTGAATATCCTCCACCGCCTCGCAAAGACTTGATATGCCTTTTCCGCTTCTTGCGCTAGTGCCTACCACAGGCACTCCAAGGCTTTCTGAAAGCCTATTAAGGTCAATGCGTATCCCTCTTTGCTTTGCTTGGTCCATAAGGTTTACGCATACCACCACATTTGGCGTGATTTCAAGGGCTTGCAGCACCAAGTTCATATTGCGCTCAAGGCAAGTCGCATCACACACCACGACTACTGCATCCGCACCGCCAAAGCATATGAAGTCCCTTGCGATTTCCTCCTCGGCGGAATGTGCCATTAGGGAATATGTGCCGGGTAAATCCACGATTATGTAGTCGGTTTCCTTAAAGGTATATTTTCCCTGAGCAATTGAAACGGTTTTTCCTGCCCAATTGCCCGTATGCTGATTAAGCCCGGTAAGGGCGTTGAAAACTGTGCTTTTTCCTACGTTGGGGTTGCCTGCAAGAGCAATTACTCGCTCATTTGCATTTTTGCTTCGCCCTAAGGGCACTAAACTGCTTTCCTGCACAGCGGAGATGCCTGTTGACGCTGTTGTAAGCCCCATGTCTACCTCCTATTATACACTTATACTGCTACTATTATAGTTTCGCTGTCCTCACTTCGCAGAGCAATTTGCGCACCGCGCACAAGAAAGGCTATCGGGTCACCTGCAGGGCTTTTTTGCAGGCACTGTACCTTTGTGCCCTCGATTAATCCTAAATCTAAAAGTCTTCGGCGCATTGCCCCTGTGGTTAGGATTTTTTGGACAACCGCATGCTCTCCTTCATGCAGTTGTGAAAGGTTACTATTTTTCTCCATAGTTATGCTCCTAATAATATTTTGTATTTTAATTGAATAAAGTTAGCTTAGTGAAACTTTACTTCTGATATATATATTATTCAGCAAACAGTTCAATGTTACAATTAATGGGAGGTATTTTATGCCTGACAGCAAATTTTATACATTAAAGGGCTATGATATAAGGAGCAAGAATGCTGTTTCTCCTGCAATGGAGGATTATCTTGAGATGATATACCGCAGTTGGCAGCGAGGGGATAACATTCGCGTAAATGCTCTTGCCGCAAAGCTTAACGTCACCCCACCCTCATCGTCAAAAATGGTATACAAGCTAAAATCCTTAGGGCTTGTGGAATTCGAGCCATACGGGGCAATATACCCAACGGATAAGGGCAGAAAAATGGGGGAGTATTTACTGCATAGGCATGAGATACTGCAAAAGTTTTTCTGCATGGTAAATGGCTCGGCAAGCGAACTTGAGCTGGTTGAAAGAATTGAGCATTTTTTCTCGCCTGAAACTGTTGAGAATATTGAGAAGCTTTTAGAACACCAAAAAACCATAGAAAAATAAAGCTCATTACAATTAAAACTGTAATGAGCTTTATTTAAGTGCAAAATACAAAATTTACATATCGCTTGGTAGTCTATAATCACTTCTGGGCGAGAGAGAAAGCTCCATTGCCTTGATACCATCAGGCATACAAGAGCGCTTAAACTGACTGCGATAAAACCTGTGGAAGTACATTTTTGCTGTGTTTTCAAGTTCTTCCTCGTCATAATCATCTACAAAAGTAGCTTTTAACATTGCGGTGAGCTTAACTTTTGAAAAACCGAATTTCAGCTGATGGTAGAGCAAAAAGTCAATCAGCTCATAGCTTCCTACAATGCTTTCAGTATCCTGCTCCTGCTCACCTAAAGCATTGACAGGTAAAAGCTCGGGACTGATGGGGGAGCTTGCGATATCATGCAAGGTGCTTGCAAGGCGCTCATCGCCGCAATTGTCACCATAACGGCGGACAAGCTCACGCACAAGAGTTTTAGGAATGGAGCAGTTGACATTATACATACTCAAATGGTCGCCGCCAAAAGTTGAAAAGCCTATTGCAATCTCGGATAGGTCGGAAGTGCCAACAACAAGCCCACCCACATCATTTGCCACATTCATAAGCATCATCATACGTTGACGTGCCTGAGCATTTTCGTAGGTCACATCGGCGTCACCATCGTGGTCAATGAGGTTTAGCTGCTTAGTCACAATATCTTTTATATCAATCTCACGGCAAGTACAGCCTAGGGAGTTTATAAGCGAAATGCTCTTGTTAAAGGAATGAGTAGTTGTGCCAAAACAGGGCATTGTTAGGGCGTGAACATTCGTGGTGGGTAGTCCAAGCTCCTTGCAGGCATTTACGCAAACAAGCAGTGCAAGGGTGGAATCAAGCCCGCCGGAAACACCTATCACAAGGCGGTCAATCCTTGCCGCACGCATACGCTGAACTAAGCCTTGAGTTTGAATGTCGAAAACCTTATTCAAAAACGCAGGGACCTTGTCCGCAGTAGGCAAAAACGGAGTTTTACTGCTGGGGCTAAGGGCAAGCTCAAATTTATCAAGGGTAAAGGTGACATAATCATAATCGTGTGAGGTATGAGTTTTAAAGGTATTAGTTTTCCTGCGTGAGGCAGTGATGGATTGCAGGTCGAGTATTTTCGTCACCTGCGGAGTAGTATAGCGCTCCGCAGTGCCTAACATGGAAACCACTTTATCGGAGCTGAAATACAGGTCGGTGGAGCTTTCACCCGTGCCGCCTGAGGAATACAAATATGCACACATTAGCTTTTCGCTTTGAGCGGCAATGAGCCTTTCACGGCGGGTTGCTTTTCCTGCGTAGTCATTGCTTGCAGAGGGGTTGCAGATAATGTTTGCCCCTGCTATTGCGTGGTAGTCCGAGGGTGATAAGGGCACCCATAAATCCTCACAAATCTCAACTGCAAAGGTAAAGCCCGACATATTCTCACAAGCAAAAATTAGCTTTGAGCCAAAGGGCACAGTCTGACCATGAAGTGTAAACTGCGTATGAGGCGGCACATCAAGTCCGCTTGTGAAGTAGCGGCTTTCGTAGTATTCGCCGTAATCGGGCAGATAGCATTTTGGCACAATGCCGATTAGACGCCCGCGGTGTATAACCACAGCGCAGTTATATATAGTGCCGTTGATAGACAGGGGAGCGCCGCATACCACGACTATATCAAGCTCGTTAGTTGCCTTTAGCAACTTTAGTATTGCCTTTCGAGACTCGGATAAAAGCTCATGGGTTAAAAACAAATCGGCGCAGGTGTAGCCCGTAAGTGAAAGCTCCGTAAAAACAATAAGCCTTGAGCCGTCAGCATAGGCAAGTTTAATTTGCTCGATATGCCTTTTTGCGTTTTCAAGAGGCTTTGCAATGGCAAGGTCAATCTCCGCAAGAGTGACCTTGAGTAAGCCAAATCTCATATATTTCCCCTCCTAAACAAAGTCTAATAAAAATTAGTGTGCCCATTTTCAGGACACACTAATTATACATTATTTATCAAGTAAGTGCAATGAGTTCTACACTTGATACGTATAAGCTAATTTGACTTTATATGTGCAAACTTAGTGTTTGTACTCTCGCCGAAGTTTATAAGACTCATAAAGCCTTTATTCTTTTCAAGGACTTTAAACAGCGATACTCCCAAGATAGTTACACACACTAGCTCCCCGACAGCAACCTGCGCCATTGAAAGAAACAGCGGAAGGTTCAGCACAACCTTAAGTTCAATCCCAATTATAATAGCATTGAAAATTACAGGGAAAAGTGACGCCACAACAAGGTTCTTTGCCTTATAGATACAGATGACAGAAATAAGCGTTGCAAATGTGCCAAACACTAAATCTACCGCCCACATAGGACTGAAAAGGTTCGCAATTGCACAGCCTATCACCATTGAAATGCAGTATTCCTTGCGGTAAAAGCAAAGAAGAACCAGTGCCTCCGAAATTCTAAACTGCACACCTAGGTACGAAAGTGAGCCGCCTGCAATGGTAATCGCCACATAGAGTGCTGCAATGGCGGCTAAAATAGTAATACGCTTTATATCAAGATTTCTCAATTAAATTCTCTCCTCGTTTTTATTTAAGAGTGGTAGTCTAGGATACACTCTCTTATTCAATTTTCGTCTGTGTTATTTACGCTTTGTTTACTGAGCCAAAAAGCTCCATCTTTTCCTTGACAGTTGCCTTTATAGCCTCATAGCCGGGAGCAAGCAGCTTGCGTGGGTCAAAGCCCTTGCCGGACTTGTCCTTGCCAGCCTCAATATAAGCACGAGTAGCAGCCGCAAATGTCAGCTGACACTCAGTGTTGACGTTAATCTTAGAAACACCAAGGGAAATCGCCCGTTGAATCATATCCTCTTCAATGCCTGTTCCTCCGTGAAGAACAAGGGGCATATCGCCTGTAAGCTTCTGAATTTCTGCAAGAGTTTCAAAGCTTAACCCAGCCCAGTTTGCAGGATATTGACCGTGAATGTTGCCAATGCCTGCTGCAAGCATTGTTACACCTAAGTCTGCAATAGCCTTGCACTCCTTAGGGTCTGCAACCTCACCTGTGCCGACAACGCCGTCCTCCTCGCCTCCGATTGAGCCAACCTCTGCCTCAAGGGAGATACCACGTTCATTGCAAAGCTTAACCAAAGTAGTTGTCTTTTCGATGTTCTCATCAATGGGGTAGTGTGAACCGTCGAACATTACCGATGAAAAGCCAGCTTCGATGCACTTTAGCGCACCCTCATAGCTGCCGTGGTCAAGGTGCAGTGCAACAGGAACTGTGATTTTGAGCTCCTCCATAATTGCGTTTACCATAGCCGCAACTGTCTTATAGCCGCACATATACTTGCCTGCGCCCTCAGACACACCAAGAATTACAGGTGAGTTATTCTCCTGTGCGGTGGTCAGAACAGCCTTTGTCCACTCCAAATTGTTGATGTTAAACTGCCCAACGGCATATTTGCCGTCGCGAGCCTTATTTAGCATTTCCTTAGCTGATACTAGCATTTATTTTCCTCCTGCGTTATAAAGTTTTGTTTACCTAATCATTATAAGATATATGAGCCGAAAAATCAACGACTTTGTGAAAAAGTTGACACAACATTGGGAGAAGTGCGAATGTAGTGGAAAAGAAACTGCTGTGCAATGCCCTGCGCTCCCAGCACGCAATCCGGCAAGCCGTTAGGATAGAATTCAGCCATTACACGCTTAATCCACACATCAACAGGGAATGCCTCAATCCGATGGAAACCAAACAGCAAAGCGCATTCCGCCACCTTTATCCCAACGCCGCATATGCGCATTAGTATTGCCCTTGCCTCATCTATGGGGCAAATGCTCACATATTCAAGGTCAACCTCTTTTGATAGCACTTTTCTTGCACAGTCCACTATATACCTACTGCGAAAGCCTGCCCTAATGGGCGCAAGACTTGTTTCGCCTACACTGCATATGTCCTCAGCTGTGGGAAATCTGCCGCCGAAAAGCTCACATAGCCTTGATATTATACCCTTTATACGGGGGATATTGTTGTTTTGCGAGATGATAAAGCTTATAAGCGCCTCCCAAGGGTCTTGCCTTAACAAGCGAATGCCCTTTGCATACTCACATGCTTCACGCATGGTAAGGTCTTTCGAAAACTGTTCTTTTAGTGCGCTGTAATCGGTGTAAAGGTCGAAATACTCCGCCCAAAAGCCGAGAAAGTCCTCCTCACTAGTATCGTGAAAGGTGAAGACATCCCCAACCTGAGAAACCCGCAGAAATCTATCCCCTGCAAAGCCTGAGTAGCCATTCTCGCATTCCTGCCACCGAAAAGCTTGACCGCAATCAAGAGTTTGCGCTAGGTCAAAATCAGGCTGAGTAATTATTATGTCGTTTTTATGTACACGATATTCCATTTTTTTACGTTCACTTCCGTTTTAGGCTTGATTATTTACTTATATTATACTAGAATAGATGTGAAAGCGCAAATGCATAAATTGACGTTAAAATTAAGCAAAGCAAAAGTAAAAGATTACGAATTTTATTGGAAAGGCATGATATAGATGCGTGAAAGTATACTTACAATACCTATTAACGAGGTGTTTGAGCCAAGAGACGGATGCCCTTTATGCACAATGAGAGATATGCTTGAAAATCGCTGCGTGGAGTATATTATGGGTGCTGCAATGATGGAGACGGATGTGCGGATTGAAACCAACCACAAGGGTTTTTGTCACGACCATTACCCTATGCTACTTCAGCAGAAAAATCGATTGGGACTGGGGCTTATACTCCAAAGTCATATTACTGAAATCCGTGAAAAGGTTCTAAGCGGAGGTTTTTTCACAACCAACCAAACCAAAATAAAGAAGGCGGCAAAGCTTAATGAATCATGCTTTGTGTGCGATAAAGTCGATTGGGGCATTTCGCATCTTACTGAAACGGTCTACACTATGTACGCTAAGGACCGTAACTTTCGCAAGCTTTACAGCGAACAGGAATTTATATGTATGAATCATTATCAGATGCTTTACAGTGGCGCGGAAAGGGTCATAAAGCTAAATAAAGCGCATGGAAGTGATTTTCTTAAAATGACAACCGCCCTTACAGTGCGCCATCTTGAGCTTTTACAGGCTGATATAGATAAATTCTGCTCAATGTTTGACTACCGTAATTCCGGCAAGGAAGCAGATTGGGGCAACTCAAAGGATGCAATAGAGCGCACACTAAAATTCTTGACCACAAGAGAAATGCAGTAGCACTTTATTCCATCTACTCAAAGTTTACAAGCTTTCAACACAATAAATACTTTCAACCGCTAAAGTGAGGTTGATTAAAGCAAGGACTTTCAACCTTCTCCACAGGGTTTTCAACATTTATATAAAGAAAAATAAAGTTTTCAACAGCTACTTCAACAAGTTTAACAAAAATTTATCTACAAATTGTATAAATGTATTGTCAAATGCCTAAAATTCCGTTGAAACTGCATTTTAACGGAGGTTGTAACATGTTGCGTGGCGTTAACAAGAGAGTAGTGGAGATTTTAAACACAGAAAATGAGTATATCGAAAGGGCGATTCTTTTTGTCCGAAATGATAAGCTTCAAACTGAGGCGGAAGTTTTGGATTATCAAGTACAGCTTTACCTGCGAGGACTAGGCACAGCTGCGCCAAAAGTTAAGCGAGCTCGTATGTACAGCCGTGCTTTGGTACTTGCACTCAAACTTACAGGTGCTGCCGCAATTGGTGCGGCTTTAGCAGGACTTATACTAAGTATCAACTAAATGCGAAAATTTGTTGTTTTTCAATCGGTGGTTATGCTATAATAATAGCATTGAAGTCTTCGACTTCAATGCATTCCAAATTCACTCTCGGGACGATGTCCCTCGTGCCGCATTCGCGTCACCATGAATTCTAGGTTAGTGCATAACATTAGAGTCAAGGACTTCAATGCGTAGTGTACAAGCCTTATAGTTTAAGACCATAACGCAAAAAACTTATAAAACATCAATTGAAAAACCAAAAGGAACGTGTATAATGAGCGAAAGCACAAACT
>CAZLMF010000043.1:0-7297 GCA_964560565.1 uncultured Oscillospiraceae bacterium | reverse complement strand
AAAACATCAATTGAAAAACCAAAAGGAACGTGTATAATGAGCGAAAGCACAAACTTCACAAATACAAAACGCAGGGCTTTTGTCCCTGAAGAGGATTCACAGGGCATCATTGCCGGGCGCAACCCAGTGCTTGAGGCGCTTAAATCGGGTACCCCTCTCGACAGCATATATATTGACAGCGAGGCAACAGGAAGCATAGGCAAGATTGTCGCTGTTGCAGGGCAAAGCAATGTAGTCATAAAGAGAGTAAACTCTGCAAAGCTAAACTCCATGTTTACAGGCAACCACCAAGGTGTAGTTGCCACTATTCCGTGCGCAGAGTACGTTGAAATTGAGGACTTGCTTGCTGCTGCTAAGAAAAGCGGCGAGCCTGCATTTATCATAATTGCAGATGAAATCGAGGATCCACATAATCTAGGTGCTATTATCCGCTCAGCTGAAGCGGCAGGCGTAAACGGGATAATCATACCCAAGAGGCGCAGTGCATCCCTAAGCTCCACGGTATACAAGACCTCAGCAGGCGCAGCAAGCTATGTACCTGTTGCGAGGGTGCCAAACCTAAGTGCGGCTATTGACGAGCTAAAGTCCGCAGGGGTATGGATTTACGGCGCTGACATGGACGGTGAGGCCTACAACACCACGGATTTAACAGGGGATGTTGCCCTTGTTATCGGTGCTGAGGGCAACGGCATAGGCAGACTAATTCGTGAAAAGTGCGATTTTATTCTAAGCCTGCCCATGAAAGGAAAAATCAGCTCCCTTAACGCATCAGTCGCTGCAGGGATATTGATGTATGAGGTTGTTCGGCAAAGAGGGAGCGCTCAAGCACAAAAGCTTATAAAGGGGGAGTGAAATCTATGTCTGGCAGAAATGAATACAGTGTAGATGATATTCTCGACGAAATTGGCCCTAGTAAAGGCTCGGGGAAGCCTGCGGATGACTCTCTAATTGATAGTATTTTAGGGATTACGCCTACGCATATAAAAGAGAGTACCGATGAGAGCATAGACGATATTTTAGGGACAGCTTTTGTCCCTGAAAAGGAAAAGGTGTCTGAAAAAAAGGCTGACAAGGGAAAAGTAACAGCTAAGAAGTCTGAGAAAGCTCTGCCTGTTAAAGAACAAGAAAAAGTAGAAGATAAGCAACCAAAGGAAGCTAAGCCTGTAAAAGCTCACGCAATGGTTGTAAGCCCTGAGGACTTGTCGGATACAAAGCTGATTTTTGAGGATTCCACCCCTAAATATGAAAAGAAGAAATCCAAGGAGAAGCTTAAGGATGATGGAGAGCTAAGCTTCGAGAAGCATAACATAGAACCCATTGGGCGCAAGGACAACCGCGAAAAGGGCAGCCCTGCCCGCACAAACAAGTCGTTGCTTGACAGCTTAAACAAAAGCTTAAACGAAAAGCGCAGCTCCGAGCAAATAAACGATTCCAAGCTTGCACCGGAGGCTAAAAAGGAAGAGTTTAAGCTTAGCAGTGAACTTAAAAGGAAGGTCATTGCAGATACCGAGCAAATGACACTCGAAGTCCCCATTAAAGAGGAAGATAAAATTCGCGAGCTTAAAGCAAAAAGAAGTCATAAAATTCGCGACTTTGTACTTGAAGCTACTGAAGAAGGAAAAATTGACGACGCCAAAATATCAGATCCGAATGAAAACGGCGAAATTGACGACTACAACAGCTTTGAGGACACGCCCTCAATACTCGAGGACCTTGCTCAAATTAAAAGCAGCCTTATGCTACGCTTTTTCATGCTGATATGCATGGGAGTTTGCGCATTATATATTAGTGTTGCAAATGAGCTTTCTTTGCCGATAATCGACTATTTTAACAAAAGTATTCACCCTGAGGGCTTTTTATATGCAAGCATTATCCTCGGTGTTTTAGCTGCCTTTGTTTCCTATACCGTAATATCAAGCGGAACTTCAAAAGCATTAGCTTTTAAGGCAGACAGCGACAGCGTTTCAGCTCTTGCAATGGTGATAAGCCTACTCAGCGCTTTTGTGCTGTTATTTGACGTTGAAGCCGTCAGAGCAGGTAAAGTTGGAGTATATATAGTAGTTGCAATTTTCGGGCTTATATTCAACACACTAGGAAAGCTTGAAATTGTACTGCGTACAAAGCGTAACTTCCGATTTGTTTCAGGGGATTCTCCTAAACACTCTGTTGCAGTCGTCGAAAATGAGAAGCAAGTCGAAAGCTTCACAAGAGGCACAATGAACGATATTCCTGTTCTTGCAACAACACGCAAAACGGAGTTTTTATCGGACTTTCTTGCAAATTCCTACTCTGTTGACTATGCGGACAACCTTAGCCGCCGAATTGTTCCTATTTCGGTGGTGCTTTCTCTTGTTCTTTCGGGCGCAGTTTATTTCCTTACGAGCAACACAAGCCTTGCTATTTCAGCCTTTGCTGCTGCAATATGCGTGTGTGCGCCGTTTTCAATTATGTTTATTGTGAATGTTCCTCTTTCAAGGGTATCGAGCAGCCTGTCTAAGGAATCGGCTGTCATGCTGGGCTATTCAACTGTTGATGAGTTTGCAGATGTAAATTCCGTTTTAGTAGATGCCACACAGCTATTCCCTGAAAGCTCGATAGACCTAATCGGATTTAAAATTTTTGGCAACACAAAAATAGATGATGCGTTTTTAGACGCTGCAAGCCTTTCAATACACGCAGGAAGTGTGCTTTCCCATATGTTCTATGATGTAATCGGCGGAAAGAAGGCAATGCTCAAGCAGGTCGAAAGCTATATATATGAAGACAGCATGGGAATGAGCGGCTGGATAGGCAATAAGCGAGTGCTCCTTGGCAATCGTGAGCTTATGCGTAATCACTCCATTGACCTGCCACCCCTTTCAAAGGAGCAGAAGTACGTAAAGGGCGACAAAAATGTAATGTATCTGTCCGTTTCTGGGGATTTAGCGGCGATGTTTATCGTTGAGATGAAAGCAAACTTTGAGGTAAAAAGCTATGTTCAAGACCTTGAAAAGCAGGGCGTATATTTAATGCTGCGCACTGTTGACTCAATCGTCACTATAAACAAGCTTTCGGAGTTATTTTACGTTTCTCCTAATATATTTAAGATTTTGCCCTTTAGGATGCATGAAAGCTTTGATAACCATACAGGCTACATGGCAAAACAAAGCGGCTCGTTAAGCTTCGGAGGCAGGTTTGTATCCTTTGCGGCAGGGCTAATCGCATGTAAATGTACGAGGAAGGTTGTAATGCTCGGCGCAGCGGTGCAGACCGCTTCAGTTATACTAGGGCTGATACTTGTATCGGTGCTCACCCTTATGTCATCCCCTACGCAGTTCACAGCGGCTATAATGCTTGTATACAACCTTGCATGGATGGTGCTTGTCCTGCTAATTCAAGGCGTAAGAAAATTATAAAAGTCAATAAAATAAAACCGCTTAGTTATTGAATATTCTAAGCGGTTTTATCAAAACATAGACATGGGAGTAATTTTCGAAACAAGAAAAGGTCAAAGTTAAGGAGGCGTCATGAAGCTTAATCACGATGAATTGATGTTTTTCAATAAATGTGCAAAAGAAGTTCTCTCTCTTGAGCAAGTTCAAAGTATGAGCAAATATGCTCAGCACGGCAAAACAAACTGTCTTGAGCATAGCATTGCTGTGGCGTATTATAGCTTTTTAATTTGCAGAAGGTGGAAGCTCGACAGAGGTTATCGCAGTCTAATCCGAGGTGCGCTTTTGCACGATTTTTTCCTATACGATTGGCGTGACAAGGACAACGGGCGTATGCTACATGGCTTTACTCACCCGGCTGATGCGCTAAGAAATGCCTCCCTTTACTTTAGGCTAAATGAGGTAGAGCGTGACATTATAGCAAAGCATATGTGGCCCATGACCATAAAGCTGCCTAAATACAGAATGGCACTTATCGTTTCCATCGTAGACAAAGTGTGCGCGACAATGGAGTTCTTTCACTCTAGGCGCATTCCTCATTCCTACAAAAATATGATTCTCGCAGGTGATTAAATTTGACGTATATAATAACACTGTTTATGTGGTTCATTATTTATAGCACAATGGGCTGGATATACGAGTCAATTTTATGCTCAGTTCAAGAAAGGAAGCTTGTCAACAGAGGTTTTCTGACAGGACCTATTTGCCCTGTATACGGCTTTGGCGCAATTGCTGTAATAATGCTGCTAAACGATATAAAGGGCAATTACATTGCGCTGTTTCTAGCAGGTAGTATTCTCACCTGCACCATTGAGTACCTAACAGCCTACATATTAGAAAAATCATTCAAGGCAAAATGGTGGGACTATTCCCAAATGAGGTTTAACTTAAACGGCAGGGTATGCTTGCTTGGCGCGATTGTATTCGGCATATTCTCAGTTTTGCTTGTTAAATGGATACATCCTGCTATTTCAAGCTTTACAGAGAAAATTCCCGACAATATAATTGCTTTAGTAGGGCTTATAATCCTGTTCATAATATTTGCCGACCTCACCTTAACTGTATACCATATATTCAAGCTAAACGGCAGGCTGGCGGAAATTCAAGACTTCATTAACGCATTTATTAAGGACCCTAAAAAGCAGACTGATAATGTTATTGCTGCACTGCAGGAAAGTGTCGAGGGGATGCAGCTTGCAGAGAGATTACGAGAGCTGCTTAACAAAGACACATTTCAAGGCAAGCGTATTCTAAAGGCATTCCCAAAGTTTGAATCCCTCAACTACAATGACGCCCTCAAAAGGATTAAGGAAAAGCTGCATAATAAAAAATAAATAAAATCTACTTAAATTAAATCGTCTGTGCATTTGCACAGGCGATTAGAGCTTTTATAGGCACTAGCATTTGTTACATAAAAACCGATTCAAAATTAGAAAACTTTGTCGTTATATGCCCCACTTATACATTGACAAAAACATATAGATTTGATATTATATTAGTACACCACTACAAATTGCGATTACAACTCTAGATGTAACACAACATATTGTTGAGTGACAATATGTTTTGTTACTATTTCACATATAGTATACTATATTGATATACTTTTACAAGCAAAAGTAAACAGAACAAGAAACCATGTAACCACAGTAAGGAAAGGCGAGGCAATATGGATTTTGTAAAAGGGCAATGGCAGGAGCAGATAGATACACGCGACTTCATAGTTCGAAATTTCACGTCCTATGACGGGGACGAGAGCTTTCTTGCGTCTCCCACACAGCGCACGAAGTCCCTTTGGCAGCAGGTGAGCGACCTTATGCGCGAGGAGCGTGAGCGAGACGGAATATACGACATTGACACCCGCACGATTTCGACCATTGTGTCCCATAATGCGGGCTATATAGATAAGGACCTTGAGCAAATCGTCGGAGTTCAGACCGATATGCCCCTAAAGCGTGCGATAATGCCCTTTGGCGGTATTCGCATGGTGCATAACTCCCTTGAAGCATACGGCAGGGAAATTGACCCTGAAACCGACCGCATTTTCCGCCATCGCAAAACCCACAATGACGGCGTATTTGATGTTTACACCCAAGAGATGAAAAGTGCGCGCCACTCGGGCATTATCACAGGCTTACCCGATTCTTACGGTAGGGGGCGCATAATAGGGGACTACCGCAGGGTTGCACTCTATGGAGTTGATAAGCTTATTGAGTATAAAAAAGCGGCTAAAAGCCTACTGGGCGACTATATATTTGATAGCGATACCATTCGTGACAGCGAGGAGCTTGCAGAGCAGCTGCGCGCCCTTGCTCAGCTAAAGGTCATGGCGGCGGAATACGGCTTTGACATTTCAAAGCCAGCGCAAGACACAAAGGAAGCTGTACAATGGCTTTACTTTGCATACCTTGCAGCGGTTAAGGAGCAAAATGGCGCAGCTATGAGCTTGGGTAGAGTATCAACCTTCCTTGACATTTACGCTCAGCGTGACCTAAAAAGCGGCAAGTATACCGAATCGGAAATACAGGAATTTGTTGACCACTTCATTATGAAGCTTCGCATGGTGCGCTTTTTGCGCACACCTGAATATGATGAGCTTTTCTCGGGAGATCCCACATGGGTAACTGAGGCGCTTGGCGGAATGTGCATTGACGGCAGGCATATGGTTACAAAAATGTCCTATCGCTTTTTGCATACCCTAGTAAATCTAGGCCCTGCCCCAGAGCCTAACCTAACGGTATTGTGGAGTCAAAACCTCCCCGAAAGTTTTAAGCGTTTTTGCGCAAGAATTTCAATTGAAACCTCATCAATACAGTACGAAAATGACGACCTTATGCGCCCGAAATTCGGTGACGATTATGGTATTGCATGCTGTGTATCAGCTATGAAAATTGGCAAGCAGATGCAGTTTTTCGGCGCAAGAGCAAATCTTGCAAAGGCACTTTTATACGCTATAAACGGCGGCAAGGACGAAATCAGCGGCAAGCAGGTTGCTCCTGCGATTGCGCAAATCCCTCTCACTGAGGATGGTTATCTAAACTACGAGGAAGTCACAGCAAGGCTTGACGTCATTGTGGGCTGGCTGAGCAGACTTTACATCAATACTTTGAACGTTATCCACTATATGCACGATAAATATTGCTACGAAAAAATCCAAATGGCACTTCACGATGAAACCGTACTTCGCACTTCAGCTTGCGGTATAGCAGGGCTGTCAGTGGTTGCGGATAGCCTTTCGGCGATTAAATACGCAAAGGTGCGCCCTATCTATAATGAGGACGGACTTGCAGTTGACTTCGAGGTGGAGGGTGAATTCCCTAAGTTTGGAAATAATGACTCTCGCGTTGACACTATTGCGGTAGAGCTTGTAAAGCAGTTTATGATTAACCTTTCTAAGCAGCGCACCTATCGTGGCAGCAAGCCTACAATGTCAATTTTGACCATTACCTCAAATGTTGTATATGGCAAAAAGACAGGCTGCACTCCCGACGGACGCAAGCGTGGCGAGCCTTTTGCGCCGGGCGCAAACCCAATGCACGGCAGAGATACCCATGGCGCATTAGCATCCTTTATGTCAGTTGCAAAACTGCCATATAGTTATTCCGAAGACGGCATTTCCTATACTTTTTCAATTGTTCCGAATGCCTTAGGCAAGGATGAAAAATCACAGATAGACAATGCTGTCACCCTTCTTGACGGATTTTTCAAGGAAAACGGGCATCATGTCAATGTCAACGTGCTAAATCGTGATTTGCTTATTGATGCAATGAAGCATCCTGAGCTTTATCCTCAACTTACCATTCGTGTTTCGGGCTATGCAGTCAACTTCATCCGCTTGCCGCGCGACCATCAGCTTGAGGTCATAA
>CAZLMF010000042.1:0-14968 GCA_964560565.1 uncultured Oscillospiraceae bacterium | reverse complement strand
AGTTTAGAGCCGATTATATGCGGTAGTTGTCTTAAGGAGGAGCTAAAATGCCCAACAACAAACATGAAATAAAAAATACCAAAAAATCAACAAGCACCACAACTAAATCAGCAAGCAAACGCAGGCGTAAGAAGATAACGCCCGTCAAAAAGACTCTGTCGGTTATAACCACCACATTGGTTTCGTTGTTTTTAATAGTGGTTATCACAGGTTCAATTGTGGCAACTGCCCTTACAATTTACATCATGCGCTTTGCAAATGATAATACCATTGATGTCGACTTAGAAAACCTAAAGCTTAGCTATACCAGCATTATCTACGGGCAAAATAGCGAAGGTGAGCAGGTGGAGTTAAAGAGGCTATCTAACGAGGATAACCGAATTTGGGTTGATATTTCCGATATACCTAAGCATGTTCAAGATGCGTTTGTGTATTCCGAGGATGAACGCTTTTTCACCCATGAGGGTGTTGACTGGAAGCGTACCTTCGGTGCGTTTGTAAATATGTTCGTTGACATTTATGGCAGCAAGCAGGGTGGTTCGACTATAACTCAGCAGCTTATAAAGAATGTCACAGATGACAATGAAGTTAGTGTTTCCCGCAAAATAAGAGAAATATTCCGTTCAATGAACATGGAGAAGCACCACACAAAAACGGATATACTTGAAGCGTATATGAACTATGTCACCCTCAACCGAGGCACAGTATGCGGAGTTGAGGCGGCGGCACATTACTACTTTGACAAGAGCATAAAAGATGTCACAATAGCGGAGGGCGCAACCATAACGGCGGTTATACAAAACCCTAATGCGAACGACCCTTACTATGATTATGAGACAAACCGCAATCGCTTTAAATATGTGCTTGCGGCAATGCTTGATAACGGCGCAATAACAAAATCTCAATATAACGAGGCATTGGCTGAGGATATTAAGTTTGCGGATGAGGTTGATAAGGGCGACGAGTTTGACGAGGAGAACACCTCAGACCCCGAAACCGCCGACACAACCGAGCAGGATGCCCTTGATACTGCAGCGGATACCGAGCCTGTAACTAAGGCTTCTCACAACTGGTATATTGATGCGGTTATTGATGAAGTTATTGCTGATTTGGCGCAAAAGAAGGGGACAAATACTTCAGCTGCAACAAATGATCTTTTCCAAGGCGGATATAGAATCTATACCAATGTCGATATTGATATGCAGGATAAAATTGAGGAAAGGTATAAGGACTTGACTCTATTTTCGACTAATCCCGCAAGGTTTGAGGGTGAAGAGAAAACGCCGCAGGGCGCATTTATAGTTATGGATTACCGCGGAAACATCAAGGCTGTCGTTGGCGGCATCGGTGAGAGAACTGGAGATAGGCTTTTTAATCGTGCTACACAGGCGGAAAGACGCCCCGGTTCATCTATAAAGCCTCTTGCGACTTATGCGCCGGCGATTGAGCTTAACTTGATTTCATGGTCAACACTTATATATGATACACCGTATGAGAAAACTGCAAGCGGGACTGACTGGCCACAAAACTATTCGCGTAAGTATTCGCAGCGGAATATGCCTGTTTATGAGGCACTTCAGCGCTCACTTAACACCATCCCTGTAAGAGTTATTATGGACGCAATGGGCGGTCCTCAAACAAGCTATAAATTCATGACTGAGAATTTTCATATTTCAACCTTAGTAGCAAATGACGGAGCAGGACACACTGATATAGACAAAGCGCCAATGGCAGTAGGTACTTTGACAAAGGGCTTAAAGCTTGTGGAGCTTTGTGCGGCATACCAGCCTTTTGGAAACGGTGGATACTACTACGAGCCTAGCACTTACAGCAAGGTTTTAGACGCTGCTGGCAATGTTGTGCTTGAGCATAACTCCTTTGGAACAGTTTCCCTTAACAGCGACAGCGCATGGGTAATGAACCGCTTACTTCAACAGGTTGTCGAGGGGCCTAACGGAACGGCTAAGAATGCAAAGCTTAACAACGTTGAAGTTGTTGCAAAAACAGGTACGACGGACTACTTTATGGACTCTCTTATTGTTGCTCTGACTCCTGAGTATGTAACTGCGCTATGGTATGGTTTTGATGAACCGACAGAGGCGAATGTTGGTGACTTTTACTCCACCGATAGAATGTGGAAAGCAGTGTTTGGCGATATTGCAGATGCAGGAAAAGTAAAGGCATTTACTCCGGATATTTCAGTTGTCGAGCGTAAATTTTGCCTTGATACGGGGTATTTAGCGACAGATGCTTGTACCAACACCTCGGTGGGGTATTACAAGTCGTCAAACCTGCCTAAGCGATGTCCCCTTAGCCACGCAGATTAATAAAACAACGTAAACTAAATATAGAAATTTATGTAATTAAGAAAGGATGTTACAATGAGCAAGAACTATGGCTTTGATACAAAAATGATACACGCAGGAGCGCAGGCTGACCCGACTACGGGTTCAGTTGTACAGCCGATTTATCAGACAACGGCATACGAGCTTGGCGATTCACAGCATGCTCAGGAGCTTTTTGAGCTGAAAACTGCAGGGAATATATATACACGCCTTACTAACCCCACCAATGACGCGCTGGAGGCAAGGGTAAGTGCCCTTGACGGAGGCGTGGGAGCGCTTGCGTTTTCATCAGGACATGCGGCGATTTTCAACACGATAGTAAACCTATGCGAGGCAGGGGACGAGGTCGTATCCTCCATAAACATTTATGGTGGCGCAATTAACCTGCTTGGTGTTACCCTTGGCAGGCTTGGCGTCAAGGTTACTTTCGTAAACCCCGATAATATTGACGAGTGGGAAAATGCTGTAAATGACCGCACAAGGCTGTTTTTTGCAGAGATGATAGGCAATCCAAATGCAAATGTTGTCGATGTAGAGGCAGTTGCAGGGGTTGCTCATAAATACGGTATTCCTTTTATGGTTGACAACACATTTACCACCCCTTACCTAAGCCGACCAATTGAGTTTGGTGCGGATTTTGTGGTGCATAGTGCCACTAAGTTTTTAGGCGGTCATGGTAACTCCATGAGCGGCTTAGTCGTTGACAGCGGCAACTTCAACTTCAAGGACAATCCACGCTTCCCTAGGTATAACGAACCGGATGTCAGCTACCATGGCATTGTTTTCGCTGATTTAGGGCCTGCTGCGTTTATTACAAGACTAAGAGTACTTACAATGCGTGATTTGGGCTCATGCCCATCACCGTTTAACTCATTCCTTGTTTTACAGGGCATTGAAACCCTTTCACTGCGCATGAAAAAGCATAGCAAGAATGCGCTGAAGGTCGCAAAGTACCTTGAGGACAACGAAAATGTAAGCTATGTAAATTACCCTGGGCTAAAGAGCAGCCCTTACTACGACCTAGCTGAGAAGTACCTCCCTAAGGGCGCAGGCTCGGTATTCACATTTGGACTAAAGGGAGGCAGGGAGGCAGGGCGCAAGTTCATTGACAGTCTAGAGCTTTTTGCAAATGTTGCAAACGTCGGCGATGTACGCTCGCTTGTTATCCACCCTGCAACAACTACCCATAGCCAGCTTTCAAAGGAACAGCTTGCTCATGGAGGAATAACAGAGGATACAGTTCGCCTTTCAATAGGTATTGAAGATATAGACGATATTATTGCAGATTTAGAGCAAGCGATAAATAAAACCAAGTAGCGGAGGAGAAGCAATTGATTTGCGTTACAGGCAATACGCATGGCGATATAAAGCGTTTTAATCACTCAGCATTGCGCAAGTTGCGCAAGGGTGATACGCTTATAATATGCGGCGATTTCGGCTTTTTGTGGACAGGTAAAAAGGCAGAAAAACACAAGCTAAAGTGGATAGGTAAAAGACGCTACAATGTTGTATTTGTGGACGGCTGCCATGAAAATTTCGATTTGCTTGAAGAATATGAGCTTGAGCAGTGGAAGGGTGGTAAAACCCGCAAGCTGTACGGCAGGCTGCGCCAACTAATGCGTGGCGAGGTGTATGACATCGACGGCAAGATTGTATTTGCTTTTGGCGGCGGTCACAGTGACGATATGGATATGCGCAAGCCGGGTGAAACCTGGTGGGTGGCTGAACGCCCGACCGAGGAGCAAATTGAGCAAGGTTTTAAGAACTTGCAGACGGTTGATAATAGGGTTGATTTTGTCGTTACCCATGAACCGCCTGAGAGAATTCATGAGATGCTGAACATGGATATGGACAGCCAGAGCATTACCTGCGCTTTTTTAGGTGAGGTCAATAAGATCGTTACTTTCAAGCAGTGGTTTTTTGGGAAGCTTCACTTAAACAAGAGAATTTCACCGCAGTTTTGCTCTGTTTTCAACAATGTTATAATGGCTGACCCCGCGCGCTATAAGCGCGATAAAAGTGGAAATATAAAGATTAAGTAGCATAATAGCCGCATACGGATTTTCCGTATGCGGCTAAAGTTTAAGCCATGAAATTTGTTTCTTTCTGACAGTTTAATTATTTTTACTGTTATAAATTTATTACAGCTTACAATGTACAAAGTGTATAAAATATGCTACAATAGAACAGATACAAATGTAAAATGTAAATTCTTTTGGAGGGCAAATATGCAAGTTTTTAAGCTTCGTCCTGCATTTAAGGACTATATATGGGGTGGAAACCGACTTGCCACTGACTTTGGCAAGAAATCCAACCTAAAGCGAGTGGCTGAAAGCTGGGAGCTATCCTGCCATGATGACGGATTGTCTGTCATAGAGGGCGGCGAGCATGATGGACTGAGCCTTAAGGATTATGTTGCAAGAAGTGGCAAACAGGTTTTAGGTAAGAATTGTGATAAATTCGATGATTTTCCGATACTCATTAAACTCATTGATGCAAAGGACAATCTATCGGTACAAGTTCATCCTGATGACGAGTACGCAAGGGAAGTCGAGGGCGGCTTTGGCAAGACGGAAATGTGGTATGTGGTTGACTGTGACAAAGACGCACAGCTTATATACGGATTTACGCAAGACATATCAAAAGAGGAGTTTGCTCATGCGATAAAGGAAAATACCTTGCTAGAGCTTACAAATTCCGTCAAGGTAAAGCCCGGTGACGTTTTATTTATCGAGGCAGGGACTTTGCACGCAATTGGCGCAGGAATACTCATTGCCGAAATTCAGCAAAGCTCAAACTTAACTTATCGTGTTTACGACTACGGCAGAATGGGTGATGATGGCAAGCCCAGACAGCTACATATAGACAAGGCGGTGGATGTTACCACGCTTTCTCCTACTAAGCGCCCAATTGGTGCACAGGGCGAAACTAGCATTTGCGAGGGGAATGCAAGCACAATGCTTGCAAGTTGCGAGTTTTTCACTGTCACAAAGCTTGAAATTAAGACAGAAAAGGCACTAAAGCTAAGTTCCAATTCATTTAACTCACTTTTATGCATTGCAGGAAATGCACAGGTGGTGTATAAGGGCGGAGCGGTAAAAATCGCAAAGGGAGAAAGTCTTTTTATACCCGCACTTTTACAGGAGCACAGCGAGGAATACAAAATCATTGGAGAGTGCGAAATCCTTTTGACAAGCGTATAAGCTTAAAAAATGGGGGTTAACATGAAATATTATCTTGGGATTGACCTTGGGGGCACAAATATTGCCTCAGGTGTAGTTGATGAGGACTTTAACATAATAGCGACCGCAAAGGTCAAGACAGCATGTCCTCGTCCTGCGGAGGAAATTGCCGAGGATATGACAAAATCGGCGCTGGAGGCTATTTCCAATGCAGGGCTTAGCATTAAGGACTTAGAGTGGATTGGAGTAGGCTCCCCTGGGAATATCAATCGCGATACAGGCGTTGTTGAGTATTCGAACAACCTTCAATTTTACAATGCACCTATTGCAGAGCTACTAAAGCATTACTTAAACGAGCACGATGTGCCTATATACATGGACAATGACGCAAACACCGCCGCTTACGGCGAGTTTTTAGCAGGCTCTGCAAAGGGCGTAAACAATGCCATTGTCATCACCCTTGGAACTGGGGTTGGATGCGGCGTAATCATTGACGGAAACATCTACTCAGGTCATAACTTTGCAGGAGGCGAGTTTGGGCATACCGTCATAGAGGTTGACGGGTACGAATGTACCTGCGGCAGAAGGGGTTGCTTTGAGGCTTATGCCTCGGCAAGCGGACTAATACGAATGACACGCTTTGCGATGAAGCAAGTACCCGACAGCATTATGCACAAGCTTGAGCTTGAAGACGGAAAGGTTGGCGCACGCACCGCATTTAAGGCGATGCGAATGGGTGATGAAGCGGGAAGGCTTGTGGTTGAGAAGTATACGAAGTACCTTGCCACAGGGATAACAAACGCAATAAACGTATTTCAGCCAGAAGTTCTTTGCATAGGAGGGGGTATATGCAATGAGGGAGATCCTCTAATACTACCCCTAAAGCAACTGGCGGAAAAGCATGTGTATAACAGAGATTCCGCCAATAGAACAAGGATAGAGGTTTGCAGCCTTGGAAATAATGCAGGAGTTATCGGCGCTGCAATGCTTGGAAAGTGTACAAATAGGAACAAGAACTAATATAGATATATTTATTCAGAAGGGATGAAAATTATGAGATCCGATTTATTAAAAGCAGGCCCACAACGCACACCCCATAGAGCGCTACTAAAATCACTTGGGATAACTGATGCAGAGATGAAACGCCCATTTATAGCGGTTGTATCCGCTCAAAGTGACTATGTCCCCGGGCATTCTCATTTAGGCGATATTTCCGAAGCTGTTAAAGCAGGCATACGAAATGCAGGGGGAGTTCCTTTTGAGTTTTTCACAATAGGAGTATGTGACGGGCTTGCGATGAACCACAAGGGAATGAAGTATTCTCTTGCGTCCCGTGAGCTTATAGCTGACAGTATTGAGGTTATGTTGACTGCACACCCTCTTGATGCAGTGGTGTTTATACCAAACTGCGATAAGATAGTGCCTGCTATGATTATGGCAGCATGCAGACTTAACCTACCCAGTATTTTTATCGGAGGAGGTCCGATGAATTCAGGTACAGTCCAAGGAAAACGTGTTGGATTATCTGAAGTATTTGAGGCTGTTGGCGCATATTCAGTAGGAAAAATAGATGAGAACACCCTTAGCTGTTATGAAAATAATGCTTGCCCCACCTGTGGCTCATGTTCGGGTATGTACACCGCAAACTCCATGAACTGCCTAACAGAGGCGATAGGGTTGTCTTTACCCACAGCGGCAACGCTTATGGCGGTATCCTCCGCTAGGCGTAGGCTTGCAAAGGAAACAGGCGAACATATTCTTGAACTTTTGGAGAAGGATATTAGACCTCTTGACATTGTCACAAAGCAGTCAATGGAAAATGCTCTTACCACCGATATGGCAATTGGTGCGTCGAGTAATACAGTTTTACATTTGCTTGCTATTTGCCATGAGGCAGGCGTTAACATCACACTAAAGGACATTGACGCTATCGGAAAGAAAACTCCTCAGCTATGCAAGCTAAACCCTGCAAGCGAGGTATTCATTGAGGACTTAGGTCCAGCAGGAGGAATTCAAGCAGTAATGCGTGAGCTTTCCAAGATAGGTTTGATAAAGGATACACAAACTGTTTCAGGCACACAGCTTGAGAGAGTTGCAAAAGCTCCTGAGGCTGACGGTGAGGTCATTCATAATATTGAAAGTCCCATTCGCAAGGATGGAGGAATTGCTGTTCTCTTTGGCAATCTTGCGACTGAGGGTGCGGTTGTGAAGCAAGGTGCAGTTGACCCGAACATGATGGAATACACAGGCACGGCTTGTGTATATAACAGCGAGGAGGACGCATCTGAGGCGATACTCGGTGGGAAAATCCACGCAGGTGATGTCATTGTAATCCGCTATGAGGGCCCAAAGGGAGGCCCAGGTATGCGTGAAATGCTTGCTCCTACGGCTTCAATAGCAGGTATGGGGCTTGACAGGTCTGTTGCGCTTATCACAGACGGACGCTTTTCGGGCGCTACAAGAGGTGCTTCAATCGGGCATATTTCCCCCGAGGCGGCGGCAGGTGGAGTTATCGCTCTTGTAAATGACGGAGATAAAATCCATATTGATATTCCATCAAGGAAGATTGAGCTTTTGGTTGATGATACCGAGCTTGCAAAGCGCAGGGAAACCCTTGAGCATCCAAAGCAGGAGCTAAGAGGCTATATAAAGCGTTATGCACAGTTTGTCACTTCGGGCTCAACAGGAGCTGTATTTGAGGACTAATTTCTCGGACTTTTTGAGATATATACTTTACAAAGGGTGGTAATTCAGCTATAATGTTAAGTTAGGCAAGCAAGAGGGAGGGCATCATGAGTAAGCTTTTGATTAAGGGCGGATATGTTGTTGACCCTGCTCGCAGATTTGAGCAGGTGTGCGATATTCTTATTGATGACGGGCGAATTGCCAAGGTTTCGCAGGATATTGATGACCAATCTACGGATTTGAATGTTATTGATGCCAGCGGACTTGTGGTTACACCGGGGCTTGTGGATATGCATGTTCACCTGCGTGATCCCGGGCAAGTCCATAAGGAGGATATTTACTCCGGCTGCGAATCGGCAGCAGCAGGGGGTTTTACCGCTGTTGCTTGTATGCCCAACACCAATCCTGTTGCAGATAGCCACCAAGTTATTGAATATATACTTGATAAGGCGAAGACTGCTAAAGCTAGGGTATACCCCGTTGCCTCCATTACAAAGGGGCTTATGGGGGAAGAAATAAGTGATTTTATACAGCTGAAGCATGCAGGCGCAGTGGCGGTGTCGGATGACGGCCGCCCTGTGAGGAATTCTGCAATGCTTCAGTCTGCTCTTTTATTGGCGCAAAGTGCAGGAATGCCACTGATTTCTCACTGCGAGGATTTGGATATAATAGATGGTGGAATTATGCATAAGGGCACAGTGTCCGAGGAGCTTTCCGTCAAGGGAATGGATAGGACAAGTGAGGATAGCGTCACCGCACGGGAAATTGCGATTGCGGCGGCGACTAATACGGCAGTGCATATCGCTCATGTCAGCACCAGAGGCTCAATTGAGCTTATTCGTGATGCAAAAAGGCGGGGAGTGCGTGTATCGGCTGAAACCTGCCCCCATTACTTCTCCCTTACTCATGAAATGCTGCGTACAAGGGATGCGAGCTTTCGGATGAATCCACCCCTTCGTGAGGAGGCGGACAGGCTTGCGGTGATTGAGGCGCTTATTGACGGCACTATTGACTGCATTGCCACTGACCATGCGCCCCATACAGACGAGGAAAAGTCAGATTTCCTTACAGCACCAAATGGTGCCTCGGGGCTTGAAACCTCACTTGGAGTGGCGCTTACTGAGCTTTATCATACTGATGAAATTTCGTTGGCATGGCTTATAATGCTTATGTCGGTAAATCCATGTAGAATACTCGGCATTAACGGTGCAACCCTTGAGGAAGGCTCAAGGGCAGATGTAACGATAATAGACCCAAAGCTTGAGTGGGTGGTGGATAGAAACAAACTGCACTCAAGGTCAAAGAATACCCCGTTTGAGGGGCGAAAGCTTAAAGGTAAAGCGGTATATACAATTTGCGGCGGCGAGATTACCTATAAACATGGAGTTTAGATAGAAAGGGAGATGGCAATGTCGTTTGATAGGCTGATAGCAAGGATAGATGAGCTTCACTGCCCGATAGTTGCAGGGCTTGACCCAAGGCTTGAATATGTGCCAAGCTATATAGTGGAAGAAAGCTTTGAAAAACATGGGCAAACCCTAAAGGGCGCGGCAAAAGCAATTTACAAGTTTAATAAGGGATTAATAGATGCTTTATGTGAGCATGTTCCCGCGGTAAAGCCCCAAAGTGCCTACTATGAAATGCTGGGCTATGAGGGCGTAAAGGCACTTTACAAAACGATTAAGTATGCAAAAAAGCGAGGAATGTTTGTCATTTTGGATGGCAAGCGTAATGATATAGGCAGCACAATGGAGGCATACGCAAGTGCATATCTGGGCGAAACTCAGGTGGGTAGCGAGGTTTATGAGCCGTTTGGCGCTGATGCGCTAACAGTAAGCGCATATCTAGGCAGTGATGGCGTTAAACCTGCATTGGAGCTTTGCAGGAAAAACGACAAGGGGATTTTCATCCTTGTTAAGACCTCAAACCCTTCATCGGGGGAGCTTCAGGACAGGGAAATCGACGGTGCACCTGTATATCGTCAGATGGGCGATATGTGCAGGGTATGGGGCGCACAGGGCATTGGTGCGTATGGATATAGCGACGTGGGAGCTGTTGTAGGGGCGACTTACCCAGCACAGCTTGATCAGCTGCGAAAGGCTCTACCTGAAACATTCTTCCTAGTACCCGGTTACGGCGCACAGGGGGGACAGGCTGAGGATGTTGCGCTTGCTTTTGATGAAAATGGCAGAGGTGCAATTGTCAACTCCTCAAGGGCGATTATGTGCGCATATAAGAAAGAGGGCTGCGACGAGCGTGATTATGCGCAGGCGGCACTTCGTGAGGCATTGCGTATGAAGCAGGAACTGAATAAGTACATTAAATAGCATTTACAGTTTTAATCCACAAGGCAAATTTTATATGGAGGTTATATATGGCGAGTTTAACTCAATCCAGAAATAGGGCATATCTGCTTTTGGCCAACGGAACACTATTTGAGGGTTATTCCTTTGGAGTGCCCGGGACAATGATAGGTGAGGTTGTATTTACAACATCTATGACAGGATACCAAGAAACACTTACTGACCCATCCTATTACGGGCAGATTGTCACACAGACATTCCCCCTTATCGGGAATTATGGAGTAAACCATGAAGATTACGAAAGCTCACGTTCATGGGTGCAGGGCTACATTGTCAGGGAATGGTGCGATACACCATCTAACTTCCGAAGTGAGGGCGATATTGACAGCTTCCTAAAAAGTCATGGTATAGTCGGAATTTGCGGAATAGATACAAGACAGCTTACAAGAATTATACGAGAGCACGGCGTAATGAATGGCGTTATTACAACGCAGGATGCTGTTGCAAAGCGGGATGAGCTGCTTGAAAGGATAAACTCCTATGAAATTGAGGGCGCTGTTGAGGCAACTTCACTGATTGAGCCAGCAAGGTTTGAATGTGAGGGTGATAAGCCTGCTAAGCACAATGTGGTGCTAATGGATTATGGCTACAAATACAATATCAGGCATGAGCTTACTAAACGTGGCTGCAGCATAACAATAATGCCTGCAAGCTCGACTGTTGAGGATATACTTGCGCAAAATCCCGATGGGATTATGCTTTCAAACGGCCCCGGTGACCCGTCAAAGTGCGAACACCAGATTGAGGTGCTAAGAGAGCTTACTAAGCACCAAATACCGACTTTTGGTATATGCTTAGGGCATCAGCTGCTTGCTCTTGCAAACGGCGCGGAAACAATGAAGCTTAAATATGGGCATAGGGGAGCAAATCAGCCTGTTGTGGATAATAAAATTGGAAGGGTGCTCATCACAAGCCAAAACCACGGCTACGCAGTTGTAGGGGAGACCATTGACCCACAAGTAGGCGCAGTCAGCCATGAAAATCAAAACGATAATACCTGCGAGGGCGTGGAGTATACAAACTGCCCTGCGTTTACGGTGCAGTTTCACCCTGAATCATGTTCAGGGCCAAATGATACTAACTACTTGTTTGATAGATTTTTAACGATGATGGAGGAGAATTAATGCCGCTTCGTACAGATATAAAAAAGGTGCTTGTAATTGGCTCTGGCCCCATTATTATTGGGCAAGCAGCCGAGTTTGACTATGCAGGAACACAGGCTTGTCGTGCGCTAAAGCAGGAGGGGCTTGAGGTTGTCCTAATAAATTCAAACCCTGCTACAATTATGACCGACAAGGCAATGGCTGATAAGATTTATATCGAGCCATTAACTCTCGATGTTGTCAAGCGCATTATTAAGATTGAAAAGCCGGACAGTCTGCTTAGTACACTCGGTGGGCAGACAGGTCTAACTCTTTCAATGCAGCTTGCTCGTGACGGCTTTTTAGAGGAAAACGGTGTTCAGCTCCTTGGGGCAAACCCCGAAACCATTCATAAGGCGGAGGATAGGCAAGCCTTCAAGGATACAATGGAGGAAATCGGCGAGCCTTGTATCCCCTCTAAGGTTGTTGTTACTGTTGAAGATGCGGTGGAGTTTGCAAAGGAAATTGACTACCCTGTAATTGTGCGCCCTGCATTCACTCTTGGCGGTTCAGGGGGAGGCATTGTGCATGACGAAGCAGAGCTTCGTGACATTGCAAAGAATGGGCTTAGACTTTCACCGATTACACAGGTGCTTATTGAGAAGTGCATATCGGGCTGGAAAGAGATTGAGTTTGAGGTAATTCGTGATGCTAAGGACAATGCAATCACTGTATGCTCAATGGAGAATTTCGACCCAGTGGGCGTGCATACGGGGGATAGCATTGTAATTGCTCCTGCGGTGACGCTCTCGGATAAGGAATATCAGATGCTTCGCAGTGCATCACTTAATATTATATCCGCACTAAAGGTGGAGGGTGGTTGTAATGTTCAGCTTGCGCTGCACCCCACAAGCTTTGAGTATGCGGTAATTGAGGTAAACCCTCGTGTATCACGCTCATCTGCCCTTGCATCTAAGGCAACAGGCTATCCAATTGCAAAGGTTGCCACAAAGATTGCAATTGGCTACTCCCTAGATGAGATTGTAAATGCGGTAACAGGCACAACAAGCGCATGCTTTGAGCCTGCTATTGACTATGTTGTTGTAAAGTTCCCTAAATGGCCTTTCGATAAATTCGTATACGCTCGCCGTACCCTCGGCACACAGATGAAAGCAACAGGAGAGGTAATGGCGATAGGGACTAGCTTTGAGCATGCGATGATGAAGGCGGTACGCAGTATTGAGCTTGGGGTTGACTCAATGAACTTAGCAAAACTAAAACCCCTTTCAGATGAGGAAATCAAAAGCAGACTGCATTGTTGCGATGACGAGCGCAGCTTTGTTGTATTTGAGGCAATTAAACGTGGAGTAAGAATTGAAGAAATCCACGAAATAACAATGATTGACAAGTGGTTTCTCAGCAAGCTAAAAAATCTTGCTGATTTAGAGGATTACCTTGCTTATGGGGATTTGACGGAGGATAAATATATTGCAGCAAGAAAGCTTGGCTATCTAGACAGCACTATTGAGCGTATAAGCGGCAAGAAATGCCCTATGCACAAGCCAGCGGTATTTAAGATGGTTGACACCTGTGCGGCGGAGTTTGCGGCACAAACACCATATTTCTACTCAACCCTCGATGAGCATAATGAAGCGGCTGAGTTCATACAAAAGCATGAAAGCGGCAAGAAAAAGGTCATTGTTTTCGGCTCGGGACCTATTAGAATTGGTCAAGGCATTGAGTTTGACTACTGCTCGGTTCACTGCGTATGGGCACTAAAGGATGCTGGATATGAAGCTATAATATGCAACAACAATCCTGAAACCGTGTCAACTGACTTTGATACAGGGGACAGACTGTACTTTGACCCTCTTACAAAGGAAGATGTTGAGGCGATAATTGATACAGAAAAACCCTATGGTGTTGTGGTGCAGTTTGGCGGTCAGACGGCAATTAAGCTAACACGTCACCTAAAGGAAATGGGCGTTCGAATACTTGGCACATCCCCCGATAGTGTTGACGCTGCGGAGGATAGGGAGCGCTTTGACGAGCTGCTTGAAAGCTGCGCAATACCTCGCCCTTCAGGGCATACGGTGTTCACTGTCGAGGAGGCGCTTGAAGCTACTAAGGATTTAGGCTACCCTGTGCTGATGAGACCGTCCTATGTACTCGGTGGGCAGAATATGATTATTGCTCACGCTGACAAGGACATTGTGGAGTACATGGAGATTATATGCAGGGGCGGACTTGAAAACCCTGTGCTAATTGATAAGTACCTAATGGGTACGGAGGTCGAGGTTGACGCTATTTGCGACGGCGAGGACTTCCTAATCCCAGGCATTATGGAGCATATCGAGCGAGCAGGCGTTCACTCAGGTGACAGCATATCGGTTTACCCTGCACGCACTCTTTCAAAGCGCATAAGGGATACAATTGTCGACTACACCGAAAGGCTTGCAAAAGCACTTAACATTATTGGGCTTGTGAATATTCAATATGTGGTTTACAAGGACGAGGTATATGTAATTGAGGTAAACCCACGTTCATCCCGTACAGTGCCTTATATAAGCAAGGTTACAGGTGTTGCGATGGTTGATATTGCAACAAAGATTATGCTTGGGCATACGCTTAAAGAGCAGGGCTTTGAGAGAGGCTTATACCCAGAGGGTGAATATGTGGCGGTTAAAGTGCCTGTCTTTAGCTTTGAGAAGCTGCATGATGTTGACACCCACCTAGGGCCTGAGATGAAATCCACAGGCGAAACCCTCGGCATTGCAAAGACCTTTGAGGAGGCACTGCTAAAGGGACTTGTTGCGGCAGGATACACCATGAAAAAAACCGGCGGTGTACTTATATCTGTGCGTGACTCGGATAAGAGCGAAATCATTGCGATTGCGGATAAATTTAGCCACATGGGCTTTGATATTTACGCCACAAGCGGCACTGCAACAGTGCTAAACAAGAATATGATTGCGGCAAGCCTTGCAAAGCGCATAAGCGACAGCGAGCCTAATGCAATGACACTCCTTGAAAGCGGCAAGATTGACTATGTTATATCCACCTCTGAAACAGGAAGATTGCCAGCGCGTGATAGCGTGAAAATCCGCCGCAAGACAGTTGAGCGCTCAATTGCGTGCCTAACCTCACTTGATACAGCAAACGCCCTTGCGCAATGTCTTGCAATGGATAAGACTATTCATGATGTTGAGCTTGTTGATATTACTCAGATTTAGTGTTGGAGGATAAAATGCAGATTGGGAAGTATAGCGTGAAAAGGAGATACACAATACCGCATATAATAATTGATATTG
>CAZLMF010000041.1:0-15268 GCA_964560565.1 uncultured Oscillospiraceae bacterium | reverse complement strand
ATACTGTTCAAGAGTTATGGAAATTTGTTTTAGTGTGTACCCCTCAGGGATAGGAACGCTTACATACTCACGGATAACGTTTATTTCTTGTAGATTGTCTATAATTTCTTCATAGGACATAGAAGGCTTTAATGTAAATGCACCATATTGGTACTTTCCGTCTGCACTTTGTAAATAAGAAATAGTTCTAAATAGGAAAGGAATGCGAATGACGTCCTTTTCCTTAAGTATTTCAGCAATATCAGCTGTTGTTGCATTTTGTGGTATCTCAATATCAATAAGCTTGTCAGACTTTCCTGCGCCAAGTAGATCCATTCCCGCAAATATTATCACAAATGACAAAAGTAATGAAATACATACTATTGTCACAGCAAGCAAAATTCCTCCAAATACACGGTTAGTATTGGAGCCTCTGCGCTTTTTCTTGCGTTTTTTAGGCTTAGTAGGCTTTGGCTTAGGTTCTTCAAGGGTAGCTTCCTGTAAATCAACCTTATCATCGTTTAAATCATCTGGTGCAGATTCGCTCAACTGGTCATCTGTATTATCTGCTTCATTGAGTATGTCCTCAATATCAAGCTCCGGAGCCGCACCCATTTCAGTTTCAATAGGTTCATTACTCTCGCCGGGAAAAGGTTTTTTCTCGTTGTCCATTTCTGCCTCCTACTTAAAGCTTTTTACATACTTGTCAGTAACCAATATATTAACTGGTTTATCGTAGTAACCATGCGCAAGCTCATTAACAGTGCAAGAACAATAGCATAATCCTACTCGCTTACCTTTATACGATGAAAGAAATCTATCATAATAACCTTTGCCGTAGCCTAGCCTATACCCCTGCATATCAAACACGAGAGCAGGCACTATGCAAATAGAATTAGCAAAGTCCTTTAGCTTTTTACACTGGCCTATTCTTGGCTCTAGCACTGAGAACGTACCCGGTTCAAGGTCGTCTAGGGACTTAATAATATAAAAATCCAAAGTTGTGCTATCTACCTTACAAATCGGTACTGCTATTTGCTTGCCGATAGCAAGCGAATATTTGATAAAGTTAATGGTGTCAACTTCAATTTCAGTAGAAACATAGGTGAGAATTATCGATGCGTTTTCATAGCACTTTAAAGCTGTCAGTTTTTTAAATATAGCATTATCTGACTTTGCCTTAATTTCAGGGGGCATTTGCATGCGCAGTTCTTTGTACTTGCTGCGCATATCCTTCTTGTACATACGTATGTCACTTATTGCTTGACCGTTTACTTGGGGTTTCATTCGCATTGCAATCCCGCCTTAAGTGTGTTCGCACGCTCTTTCCCACATAGCATTTCCACAAGCTTCAGCGCAAAGGGTATTGCAACCCCTGCACCTTTTGCGGTAATTATATTTCCATCTACACACACTAGCTTGTCACTCATTCTAGCACCCTTAAGACTAACTTCAAAGCCTGGGAAGCAGGTAGCTTCCTTGCCTTCAAGCAGTCCCTTATTGCCTAAGATTGAAGGCGCTGCACATATTGCGCCAATAAGCTTGTTATTATCTACACAGTAGTCTATTGCGCTTTGAATAAAGCTATTATGCTCAAGGTTAAGCGTACCTGGCATACCACCGGGTAGGACTATCATGTCAATATCATCACCGAGGGTAATATCCTCTACTAAAACATCAGCAGCAATTGTTATTCCGTGTGCTCCCCTAATGGCTTTACCACCGACTCCGGCAGTCACGACCTCTAGCTCGCATCTACGGAGTAAATCAATGGGCGCAACTGCCTCAATTTCTTCAAACCCATTTGCAAGAAAAACGTAAATCATTTTAACCTCCAAGCCTAGTCTAAGAGTAAATTAGCATATCTTATACAGTCTGTTTCCTTTGTAAGTTTTGTTTTTTCCACAAGCCATGTCATAGCATAGGGTGTAAGTTTCGTTTCCGCAAATTCAATACCTGACGGAAGTCTTACCTTTATATCTGCTTTATACCATGAACAAATAGAATTTAGAGCATTTTCAAGGTTTTCATCTTTGCATATCAGCTCACGGATGTATTTTTGTCCGTCGTTTTCTCTTATGCAAGCGTAAAACCCACTACCGCTTATAAAGAAATGCCCTGTAAACTCTAATTCCTTTGCTATATAAACATTCATCTCACTGCTAAAGTGTAGAAAGTTATATTTTCGTGAAAAGCAGTCTCTTTTCTCCATATATTCGCTTGCGGAAAGCTTGTTAATGCTTGTATCTGCGACTTTTACAACATTATAAGCATACTCCCCTACCCTGTGGTAAAAGGTGGTGTTAAAGCCATGCTTTTTGTAATAAGAAAACAATTCCTCACCCCCAGGCACAAGGCATAGTCCATATAAACCTTGTTTCTTAGTAAGCATTTTTGCGAACTCAAGCATCTCTGCCATAATGCCACTACCTTGAAATTGAGGTAGTGTAGCTGCAGCGTAGATGTACCCAAGCTTTTCGTTTCTTCCATTTATATGATAATCCGCAGGCAAGATAGTTAGCATCGAAATAGGCTTGTTACCATCTAGATAAACGTAGGTATGCCCAATATTAAAACAATTATTGAAATATAGGTCTAAGTAATCGTCTGTATCCCCAAAGCATACCTGCCATATATTTCGTAGTGCTACTATATCATTTTCACTTGCAAGTCTAATCATTGAACTCAACCCAATACTTTTCTAGCATAAATGCAGGATTATAGGAAAGCTTTGCTTTCCTCAAACCCTCTGACCCTGCATCGTCCTCACGATTAATATAGGCAAAATCGCTAGCGGCATACTCTGCAAACTCTCGATTAATAGTGGGGTATGCGCCTTGTACGTCGGAGAATGCTTTTTCGACGTGAATAATATAAGTGTCAGAATTAAGCGGCTCACCTATTGTAAAGGCAACAACCTTGCCATCTAAACGAAGCAATGCGCCTTTGCAGCCTAGTTCGAAGAAGTTCTTAAACATCTGTTTAACTGCACAAAATTCTTGCTTTTTGCTCTCATCAGAATTACAGTCGTTTTGCCTGCACCACTCATTATTCATGTCGCTGCATTCCTCAATATTTTCCTCGGTAATAGGCTCGAATGACCAGTCGTTATCCTTGAAGCGGTTTATATGATTACGCTTTGAATGATATTTCTTGCCTTTTAAGGTGATAAGGTCGGACGTGTTATATATATAATCATAATCATCTCTATTTGTGCTTGTGGTTAGACTGTTTGGATAAATTTCTTCTAAAAGCTCAAGGCTTTTCTTGTTCATTGAATGTATTACAAGCGGAAAACCATTAGCGTCAGCGTATTTGCGCATCTGTTCGATAACCTCATGCAAATCACCCTCCCCTACCGGAAACATGAATGAGGGACGGCGAAAATTCGTATGGACTAGATAAAAGTCCTTGTATCTGCAAATTTTTGTGTTGTATATTTTACGCCAAGCAAAATTATTGGCAAAAGTGTACTCACTGCCCATAAAGTCGGAACGTGATAGTAGCTCATTTATCCAATCTTTATCTGATAATTCAATATCTCTAAACTCTAACATTATATAACCTCAATTATTGTATTCATTATTTTTTTTGTAATTTCATCGATAGTTTTTGGCGCTTGTCCGTCATCGCATTTGATTATTTCCCAGTCAAGAGCATTCGCCGCAAAAATCGCTGACTTGCGGCAGGACTTCAAATACTCAATATCAGTTTCGTGTATATCCCTCTTGCTTTTATCGCCTTCATATCTTTGCAATAGAAGCTTTTGGGACACCTCGATTGCCATATCTAGGAATATGACCTTGTTAGGCTTTGGCAAACCAAGCTTAGTGTATTCATATTCCTCTAGCCATTTTAAGTAGTTATCCCACTCTCCATTATCTAGCTTTGACATCTGATGAATAGCGTTGGATGTGGTGTAACGGCTTGCAAGAATTACATCCCCGTTTTGGTAGTTCCTTTCCCAAAACCTCTTATAGCTTGCATATCTGTCAACAGCATAGAAGCTTGATGCCGCATAAGCATTTACACCACCTGCTGTTTCACTAAACTCACCTGATAGATACATTTTAACAAGCGTAGAGGAAGGTTCCGAATAATCAGGAAAGGTTATTGCCTTTACAGTATAGCCCAGCTTCTCAAGCTTGCCTGACACTATTTCAAACTGCGTGCTTTTGCCGCTTCCATCAAGCCCATCTATGACAATTAGCTTGCCTATATTGCTGTTTATCGCGCTCATCCTTGCGCCTTCGCTTCGGCTTTGAGTTCCTTATAAAAAGCTCTTACTTCATTAGGTCTTCCACAAGTCATGCGTCCTTGGTCGCATTCGCCCCTTACACAAGCCGGACCTGCATTCTTAAATACAGTAGGAGCAACCTCAGTGCAAATACGAAGCATCTCATCGGCAACGCTCTTTATCTCCCACTGGGCTCTAGCGCAGCAACGAAGTTTAAAGAAATTCAGTAAGCTACGAGCATTGAAAGTTGCAACCATCTGTGTGTCGCTTGAATTAGGCAAAACAAAGCGAGCGTCCTCAATTGCTTTTTTCTCAGCTTTGCTTTTTGCAATCTTTTCATTGTCACCGATTTCAATGTTTTCAGCAAGATAATCTTGCTCTAAAACATCGGCAAGCTTATTATATGCATCAATAGCATTTTTCATTGCATTGTTGTAAATCTCAAGGGCGTTTGCACGCTTTTCAATCTCAGGAGGAGTAACATATGAAAACTTATCCGCTTTGACATAGCGCTGGCTTTGAACGGAGAAAGAAGCAATTCTATGCCTTGTAATTTGAGATAGTAAAGAACGCGATACTCCCTCAATGCCAAAAGTAAAGCTAATATGCTCTATAGGACTTTCATGCCCCATTTGAGCAAGTCGCTCAACTAGGTCAGCTGCCTTTTCTACGTCCATTCCATCAAGTAAATCCTCAATGGCACTATCAGAATAGCAAAGCCTTGCGGCGGACGCTATAATTCTCTCAGGGTCAGGTGTATGTGTAATAAGTGTTACTTTCATTGCTTAATCATTGTCCTTTCGAGGATTTATGCCTCTAAAAAGCGTAAAACCAAAGAAAAATATATATTTATTTTACCACATAATAAACGTTCAGTCAATCTGCTGGTTTTTGTTATTATCAAGTTTTGTAGTCGTAAAAACAGCTGCAACCACATGTTTTGCGCCTGCTAATTTAAGCATTTTAGCACATTCGTTGAGTGTATTGCCTGTTGTAAGCACATCATCGACTAGAAGAACACTTTTGCCTTTGATTGCATCGGAGTTTGTGATTTTATATGCTTGCTTAACGTTTTCTGCACGTTGTGCCTTGCTCATAGTTTTCTGCTTTTGAGTTTTTCTTTCCTTTATAAGAAGTTTGTCACTAAAGGGCGTATTTGTAAGCATTGCTATTCTCTTTGCCATAAGTGAGGATTGGTTATACCCACGTTTGCGTTTATCAACTTTTGTCATAGGGACACTTATTACTAAATCGCACTTCACATCAAGCTTGCGATACATCATCTGCGAAAAAGCAGTGGAATTATCCCCGAGGCTTTCCTTCATTCTAAGCACTGCACGGCACACATCACCGACATAGTAGGATACGCATATGCACTCATCATAGCTCGGAAAACCCTCACTGCAAATGCAATTATAGCTCGCTTTACCACAGTGCCTACATAGCTCATCGCCGCATAAGTCAATCTTGCGCACACAATCAGCGCAAAAGTATGAATTCCACGAGATTACACACTCACAAAAGGGGCAACGGTTAGGCGCAATTAAGTCCACCGCAAAGCGGTATAGCTTGTCCAGTAAAATAGCACTATTGCTCATTAAAAGCTTGCCTCCTTAGCATGGAAGACAATCCAGTGTAACGCAAGGTCTTTTTATCATTTGCTACCATTTTCTCAATCAGTTGAGGTGAACCAACAATTACTATCATCTGTTTTGCTCTTGTTATTGCTGTGTACAACAAATTGCGGTAGTAAAGCTTATCAAACCCTCCTAAAATCGGCATTACAACGGCTTCAAACTCGCTTCCTTGGCTTTTATGGACTGTAATCGCATAAGCAAGCTCAATCTCGTTTAGCATATCAAAATTATACTCTGCTTCCCTGCCCTCAAAATCAATAATTACTGTTTGTGACGGCCGGTCAACCATTTGAATACAACCAATATCACCATTGAAAACACCCGTGCCACTTTCTCCGTCCTTTGACCATACTATATCGTAATTGTTCTTAATCTGCATGATCTTATCTCCCTCACGAAAAATATAATCGCCATGAGTTGTTTCCTGTTTGTTTCCATCGGGAGGGTTGAGCACCTGCTGAAGCTTTTTGTTAAGTATAATAGTGCCAAGTTCCCCCTTTCTACTTGGGGAGAGCACTTGTATACCATTTATCGGTGACAATCCATATGCTTTGGGCAATCTTTTCGTGCAAAGCTCCACAACAGTGTTGCAAGCGTCATTTTCACGCAGCCTTGTCATGAAGAAAAAGTCCCTATCCTTTGAATCGAGTACAGGCAGTTCTCCTCTGACAATGCTATGAGCGTTTGTTACAATCAAGCTGCGCTGCGCTTGACGGAAAATCTCCTTAAGCTCGACCACCGTCATAACATCACTGTCTATCATGTCTTTGAGTATGTTTCCAGAACCCACAGAGGGCAACTGATCGCTATCACCAACCATAATAAGCCGACAATTATTCTTAAGCGCCCTAAGTAACGCTTCAAACAGCAAAGTATCAACCATCGACATTTCGTCGATTATCATCACCTCGCAGTGGAGCGGATTTTCCTCATTGCGCATAAATCGCAGTTTACTGCCATTATAATAGCCGTATTCAAGCAGTCGGTGTATCGTCTTAGCTTCAAAACCTGTGAGTTCGGAAATTCGCTTTGCTGCTCTACCTGTCGGAGCTGTAATCATGACTTTCTTCCCTTGCTGCTTAAAAATAGAAATTATAGCGTTTAGTGTGGTGGTTTTACCTGTTCCAGGGCCACCGGTAAGGATTAATAAGCCTTGCGAAAGCGCCATTGCAATTGCCTTTCGTTGCAAATCCTCATAGGCGATACTGGACATAGCTTCTTCAGCCTTAATTTCTCCCTCATAATCTTGTTGGTTAAATGGTATGCTTGTCCTAAGCATATTTAAGCGTGCGGAAATATAGTCCTCGGCTGTATACATATCAGCAAGGTAGATAAAATCCTGCCCATCACGCTTATCCTTTACAAGATTGTCTTCCTCGAGTTCACTTTCCAGTATATCATCAAAGGTTTCCCTGTTGATTTTTAGTAATGAGCACGTTACCTTACGCAATCCTTTAAGCGGCAAGCAAGTATGCCCATTGTTTGAGTTTTCGCTTAGTACATAAGTAATTCCTGCTTTTATTCTATAGGAACTTACTTCAGAAAGAGACATCTTTTGAGCAATTGTATCCGCTTCTAAAAAACCAAGCTCAATATTATCTCTACAAAGAGCATAGGGGTTCTCTTCAATTACCTCAAGGGTTTTATCGCCCCACATTTTCCAAGCGTTAAGGCTTACAATTGGCGAAACACCATACTTTGAAAGAAAAACCATGACAGAACGTACACCGAAAATACGTTTGAACTCCTTTGCATATTCTCGCGCAGAGTCCTCTGAAATACCACGAACCAAACTTAGCTTTTCAGGTGTTTTTTCTATTATTTCAAGCGTTTCATCACCAAACATTTCGACTATACGTTCGGCAATCTTAGGGCCTATGCCCTTTACCACGCCCGAGGATAGGTATTTACGAATAGCGTTTGATGTTACAGGCAAACTGCGCTCACATACACTAGCTTTAAACTGTGAGCCGAACTTAGCGTGGTTAACATAGCTTCCCGTCAAGTGTAGTTCTTCACCAGCTTCTATATTACCAAGTTCACCAACGACAGTTTCAATCTCGTCGCCGGTGTTAAGCTCTAAAACAACAAAGCCAGTGCTTTCATTATGGAAAACTACAGTTTCAACACTGCCGTCAAGATAAGTTAGTTCCTGGTCAGCCCGCATATTTACCCCCACTTTTTTTATTTTGTCCTTTAATTATAGCTTATTTTATCATGTTATGCAACTTTCCGCGGTTATACTTTGCCGTCTAGGAGGCTTATCAGCTCATCATTGGAGCTTAATGAAATCTCCTCATTTTCGTCGCACAAAATTTTGCATATTTTTCGTGTTTCTTCATCTAGCCCAACATCGGCAAGTACAAGTTTACTGCATTTGAGGACACTTCCCCACCTTTTCTCATTTATTAGCCCCCGTACAAAGAATTCAATATCCTCAATATGACCACTAATAGGAATTATTATAATCTTCTTTGTGCAAAAATCGTGCCTTTTATATATCATTTTCCTCGAAATGAGCTCTAGAAGCTCTATTAACCCGAAAATGAATATACAGGTGAGAAGCGCTAAATATATGTACTCCATAAAGCAAACCCCCTTCATCTACATTTTATGCAGTTGAAGGGGGAAAGGTTATTTAGTTAGTCTACTTAAGTGCAGCTAGAATATCTTGTGTTTTGTCTGTTTTCTCCCATGTTACACCGAGATCCTCACGTCCCAAGTGTCCATAAGCGGCAAGTTGTCTATACAGTGGCTTACGCAAGTCAAGCATCTTAATTATCCCTGTAGGTGTCAAATCAAAAACCTTAGATAGTGCAGTTGCTATTTTATCCTCGTCATACTTTCCTGTTCCAAAGGTGGTGACATTTATGGATACAGGCTTTGCAACACCTATTGCATACGCAAGCTGTACCTCGCACTTTTCAGCGATGCCTGCTGCGACAACGTTCTTAGCTAAGTAGCGTGCGGCATAGGCTGCTGAACGGTCAACCTTAGTTGGATCCTTGCCGGAGAAGGCACCGCCGCCATGGCGCGAATAGCCGCCGTAGGTGTCAACGATAATCTTGCGCCCTGTAAGACCGCTATCGCCCTGAGGGCCGCCAATTACAAAGCGACCTGTTGGATTGACAAGGTACTTAGTTTTCTCATCAAGTAAATCAGCAGGGATAATAGGCTTTATTACGTACTTAATCAAATCCTCACGAATTTGGTCAAGTGTGACTTCCTCGGCGTGCTGAGTTGAAATAACCACAGTGTCAATGCGAACAGGCTTGCCTGCATCATCATACTCAACTGTTACCTGTGTTTTACCGTCAGGACGCAGGTAAGTGAACTGTCCGCTCTTGCGCACCTCAGTAAGCTTAAAAGCAAGCTTGTGAGCAAGAGATATAGGCATAGGCATAAGCTCCTTAGTCTCATTGCACGCATAGCCAAACATCATACCTTGGTCACCGGCACCTGTTGCTTCATTTCCAAGCTCACCCTGCTTTGCTTCAAGGGCTTTATCTACACCCATGGCAATATCTGACGACTGCTCATCAATAGCAGTGATTACTGCGCAGGTCTTGCCGTCAAATCCAAAAGTAGCACTGTCATAGCCAATATCAAGCACAACCTGCCTTACAACCTTAGGAATATCAACATAACAGTTTGTTGATATTTCACCCATTACAAGCACCATGCCTGTTGTTACTGCAGTTTCACACGCTACACGAGCGTTGGGATCATTTTCAATAATAGCATCAAGTACTGCATCCGATATTTGGTCGCAAACTTTATCAGGATGCCCCTCTGTTACACTTTCCGAAGTAAATAGCATTCTAGACATAATAATTTTTCCTTTCTGTTTTTAGCAAAATTAAACAGCGCACGAATTCGGGCGCTGTTTATGCAACCCTCATCTCTCGTTACCGCAGGAATTAGCACCTTTCACACGTTTCCGCGCTAGGTTGCCGGGCTTCATAGGGCCTGTCCCTCCACCACTCTAGATAAGGCATATTAAATTTTTAGTAGTGCGAAAATCTCTAACCTACCAGATTTTTCTATAAATTTAGTCTTCGTCGCCATCATGAGAATGACTGCATCCGCAACCACAATCAAGCTCTTCTATATCGTCAAGGTCAAATTCAAGCATCTGACTACATTTTGGGCAAATCATTTCGCCATCCTCAAACATTTCAGCGTCTAGTGTAATTTCCTCGCCACATGATGGGCACTTAACCTCAAAGAGCGTGTCATCATCATAATCATCTTCGTCATCATCGTCGTCATCATCTAGCTCGTAAAAATCTTCTTCTAGTGAGCCAAGATCCTCGTCGATAATGTCAATAAGCTCAGCCATTTCATCCTGCTGACAGTCAATTTCATCAATTGTTTTCGAGATCTCGCCTAAAACCTCAGTTATTGCGGCAAATACTTTGCCCTCCTTTGATGAAGTGTCAATCTCAAGCCCATCAATAAGCCCCTTAAGATAGGATACCTTCTCTGCAATGCTCATAGTAAATCCCCTTTCCGCTGTAAAGCTACCGTTTTATGCTCGTTCCATGTACTCCCCAGACCTTGTGTCAATGCGAATAACATCACCTATATCGATAAACAAAGGAACTCTAATCTGCGAGCCTGTTTCCAAAGTAGCGGGTTTTGTGGCATTAGTAGCTGTGTCGCCCTTAAACCCCGGATCTGTTTCGGTAATCTCAAGCTCAACAAAGTTTGGTGGCTCAACACCAAAAACATTCCCCTTATATGAAAGCACCTTTACCTCCATATTTTCCTTTACAAACTTGAAGTTATCATCAAGCTTATGTGAGTCAATGGGCAACTGCTCGTATGTCTCATTATCCATAAAATAGTATAACCCACCCTCGTTGTAAAGATACTGCATATCCTTACGTTCAATGAATGCACTGGGGAATTTATCTGATGGGTTGTATGTCTTCTCCACAATGCCGCCTGTGATAACGTTTCTAACCTTAGCTCGAACAAAAGCTGCGCCCTTGCCGGGCTTTACATGTTGAAATTCGACAACTTGAATTACGTTGCCGTCCTCTTCAAAGGTTATTCCATTACGAAAATCTCCTGCTGATACCATTAGATGTAACCATTCCTTTCGGCTGTACCTAAAACTCGGCACATAAGTATAATAACTAATATTACATGATTATTCTACCGTATATTTAACCATTTTGCAAGCCCTAAATTAAACTGTTATCAGATTTTTTTGGCAAGAAGTGAGATTTGTTGCGCCATCGTCTTTAATAACCACCATATCTTCAATTCTAACGCCAAATTTACCGGCTAAGTAAATTCCTGGCTCAACGGTAACTACCATGCCGCTCTTAAGGATTGTTTCGCCTTTTGGAGAAGCGTTTGGCGCTTCATGTATCTCAAGTCCAACTCCATGCCCTAGCCCGTGTCCAAAGTTTTCACCAAACCCAGCATTTACGATAATGTCACGAGCAGCGCTATCAAGCTCTTTGCCTGTAATGCCAGCCTTTGCCGCGGCAAGCGCACTTTCCTGTGCAACTAAAACAGTTTCATATACACGCCGCATTTCTTCTGTGGTTTGCCCTATGGCAATTGTGCGCGTCATATCACTGTGGTAGCCATCCACTACTGCTCCAAAATCCAAAGTAAGAAAATCGCCTATTTCCAGTAGTTTATCGTCCGGAACTCCATGGGGTAATGAGCTTTTTTTGCCTGATACGGCAATAGTGTCGAAAGAAATCGCCTCCGCGCCTTCCCTGAGCATAAAATAGTCAATCTCAAGGGCAACTTCACGCTCTGTTTTTCCAGCTGCTACAAAGCTTAGTATATGCTCAAAAGCTCGCTCCGCAATGCTTTGAGCCGCCATGACTTTATTTAGCTCCTCAGGTGACTTAATAATGCGCATTGCGCTAATTATATCGCTTACCGCATTGCTATCTACCACTTCTATAGGTGCAAGCTTGTTTCTGTACGAAGCAAGCTCATATACCGTAAGTGTTGCAGATTCAATGCCTATTTTCTTGATATTATGCTTTTTAACAAGCTCTATTAGTTGTTCATCCAGCTTTTTAAGCAGTACCACTTCGTAGCCGACTGTTTCCTTGCAAGCACGCTCATAATAGCGAAAATCAATAAGTAAATATGAGCGTTCTCTTGTTATAAGCACAATACCTGCCGAGGATTTCATCCCTGTGAAGTATCGACGGTTAACGTCTGAGGTTATAAGCGCTGCATCTAGGTCTATTGGCAGTAGTTCTGCAAATTTTTCGTTTTTGCATAAATTGCTCATATAATCTCCTTTAGTCCTTCCAATGCAAGCATGTAGCTATGTTTTCCAAACCCACATATTTGCCCAGCGCAAACTGCCGCAATCACTGACTTTGAGCGAAAATCCTCTCTGTCATATATGTTTGAGCAATGCACTTCAACGCAAGGAATTTTAATAGCTGAAATAGCATCACGTAAAGCGATACTATAATGCGTTAAAGCTCCTGCGTTGATAACAACGCCGTCAAAAGTTTTTCTTATCATTTGGAGTTTATCTATTATACTTCCCTCATGATTTGACTGATATGTTTCGCAGTCAAGCCCTAGCTCGGCTGCTTTAGCTGCAATTTGGCGGTTAATATCCTCAAAGCTTTCATTCCCATAGACACTTGTTTCTCTTTCTCCAAGAAGGTTAAGATTCGGGCCATGAATTACTAGAACTTTTTTCACAATAATCACTCCTTATTGTTTTTGTCCCTTAGGATCAACTTTTCCAACCAACGCTTAAACTTAAATCCAATTCCGCTTTCTACATGAAAAGGCTCTACAAGTATCGAACGCATTCCTTTGATATTTGCACCAAGTACATCTGTGAAAAGCTGATCTCCCACCACTACAATTTCAGATTTATCAAGTTTAAATCGACGCTGCGCAATAGTAAAAGCAAATGTCAACGGCTTTGCACTATTGCATATGCAGTTGAGCTTTAGTAGCTTTGCAAGGGGTCTAACTCTGCGTTTAGTATTGTTGGAGGCAATGATAAGTTTTACCCCAAGCCTCTTCATTTGCTGAAGCCACTCCACAACCCCGTCACTGGGGCATGGATGCCCATGGTCGGAAAGTGTATTATCAAGGTCAAGAACCATGCCTTTTATGTTGTTTACAGCTATGAACTCCTCATCGATGTGTACCACCGAGCGAATTCTATAAGTTGGTTTGAACAGCATTTCTCCTCCTTAACATACAAAAAAGCGGACAGCATTGCCCGCTTTTTCACATCATTGTGCACTTACTTAAACTTACGCTTACGAGCAGCTTCGGACTTCTTCTTTCGCTTTACCGAAGGTTTTTCGTAAAAATCTCTTTTACGCACTTCGGCAATAATTCCGTCCCTAGCACACGACTTCTTAAAACGTTTAAGAGCCGTTTCTAGCGTTTCGTTTTTTCCCAGACGAATTTCTGCCATTTTATTCCCTCCCTTTGCCACTATGACAGAGGTTTCGAATTTTCATTCATTCAAGTATATTATACTATGCTAGTCCATATCTTGTCAAGTATTATTTAAAACTACCTTATTACAATGTTAACAAGTTTTCCAGGAACGTAAATTTCCTTGACAACAGTTTTGCCCTCAAGAGCTTGCGCAACCAAACTCTCGGCTTTAACTGCCGCAATTACTCCATCCTTTGTTTCATCAGCATTAACATTTAAGCGAGTTCTAATTTTACCGTTTAACTGAACAGCAATTTCAATTGTGTCCTCAGTACACTTGTTAGGGTCATAGCTCACCCACTCTTGCTCGTTTAAGACATTCTCAAAGCCGGCTTGCTGGTATAACTCCTCGGTGATATGGGGCGCAAAGGGATTTAGAAGAATCAATAATGCCTTAAACTCAGCCTTATTTATTGAGCCTGTTGACGCAATATCATTTACCAAAGACATCATTGCTGCAATAGCCGTGTTGAATTTAAGTGTTTCAATGTCCTCTGATACCTTTTTAACCGTCTTGTGGATTGCAACCTCAAGCTGTGGTCGATACTTGTCACCATCAACAAGATTGTCAGCAAGCGAGCAAAGCTTTTCTATGAAGCGCCTACAGCCCTTAATGCTTGAGCTGCTCCAAGGTGTAGTCTTTTCAAAGTCGCCTATAAACATCTCGTAAAGCCTTAGCGTATCAGCACCAAACTCAGCAACAATATCATCTGGTGTGACAACATTTCCACGAGATTTGCTCATTTTTTCATTGTTTTCTCCAAGAATAAAACCGTGGCTTGTACGGCGAGCATAAGGCTCCTTTGTAGGAACTACGCCAATATCGAACAAAAACTTATGCCAGAAGCGTGAATACAGAAGGTGGAGAGTTGTATGCTCCATTCCTCCATTGTACCAATCAACAGGAGTCCAGTACTCAAGCGCTTCCTTTGATGCTAACGCATTGTGGTTGTTAGGGTCGCAATAACGCAGGTAATACCAGGATGAACCTGCCCATTGGGGCATGGTATCGGTTTCACGCTTAGCAGCCCCGCCGCATTTAGGGCAGGTGGTATTAATGAAGCTATCAAGAGTTGAAAGAGGACTTTCTCCTGTATGAGTAGGCTCATAGCTTTCAACCTCGGGCAAAAGCAATGGCAACTCCTTTTCGTCAACTGCAACATAGCCGCACTTGTCACAATGCACTATCGGGATAGGTTCACCCCAATAGCGCTGACGTGAAAATACCCAGTCACGCAGCTTGTAGTTAACCTTTGGAACGCCCTTGCCTGTTGACTTTAACCAATCAACTATCTTAACCTTAGCCTCATCAACAGTCAGCCCATCAAGCATACCGGAGTTGACCATCATTCCGCTATCGCAGTCTGTATATGCCTCAACCTCAATATTGCCACCTGCGACAACTTCTATTATAGGCAAATCCATTGCCTTAGCAAAATCGTAGTCACGGGTGTCATGACCTGGGACAGCCATAATAGCACCTGTTCCATAAGTCATTAATACATAATCGGATATATATATTGGAATTTCCTTATTATTTACCGGATTTATAGCAACTACTCCGTCAAGCTTTTCGCCTGTTTTATCCTTATTTATTTCTGTGCGCTCAAAGTCGGATTTTTTAGCAGACTTAGCTTGGTATTCACGCACTTTGTCAATGTTCTTAATGGAGTTTTGCCACTTATCAATTAGAGGATGCTCAGGAGAAATTACCATGTAGGTTGCGCCAAAAAGCGTGTCAGGGCGAGTTGTATATACCTTTAGTGTATCACCAAGGGTGGTATCAAAATCAACCTCTGCTCCTTGTGAGCGTCCAATCCAGTTGATCTGCGATGCACGCACACGTTCAGGATAATCCACCTCATCAAGGTCGTCAATAAGCTTTTGAGCATATTCTGTAATCTTTAGCATCCACTGGCTTTTGACCTTGCGTACAACTTCACCACTGCAA
>CAZLMF010000040.1:0-15697 GCA_964560565.1 uncultured Oscillospiraceae bacterium | reverse complement strand
TTTGCAGGGCTTGATGTGGTGGTATGCGCTAACTTGCCGTACTATATCACCTCCCCTGTGATTATGAAGTTACTAGAAGAAAAGTTGCCGATAAAAGCGATAACAGTTATGGTGCAAAAGGAGGCGGCACTTCGTCTTACTGCAAAGCTTGGCACAAGGGAGTGCGGCGCTGTGACGGTGGCGGTAAGGTATTTTAGTGAGCCTAAGCTGCTGTTTAATGTGTCAAGGGGGAGTTTTATGCCTGCACCGAATGTGGATAGCTCGGTTATAAGGCTTGATATTGGTGCGCAAGAAAGCTTTGCAGTGGAGGATGAAAGGCAGTTCTTCAGGGTGGTTAAAGCCGCATTCGGGCAAAGGCGCAAGCAGCTTGCTAATGCGCTATCAGCCGGACTAGGTATTACTAAGGAGCAGGTCGGGGATGCTATGAACCAGGCAGGACTTCGCCCCACAGCAAGAGCAGAGGAGCTTAAAATGGAGGACTTTACTGCCCTTGCGAATACACTTTTAATGTTGCAAAAAAATGATTGATATATCTCGCGGAATATGCTAAAATAGTGTGATATTAGAGATTAAGAATTCCCATGCTAGAACAAATAGGAGTGATAAATTTGCCTCAGCGCGAGAAAATAAGAAATTTCAGCATCATAGCCCATATAGACCACGGAAAGTCCACACTTGCAGACCGTATTTTAGAGAAGACAAGTACGGTGGCAGCCCGTGATATGGAGCAACAGCTACTTGATAACATGGATCTTGAGCGTGAGCGAGGTATTACGATAAAAGCGCGCGCTGTAAGGCTTGTATATCACGCAAATGACGGGGAGGATTATGTTTTCAACCTCATTGACACCCCCGGTCACGTTGACTTTAACTATGAGGTTTCACGCTCACTTGCGGCTTGCGAGGGGGCAATTTTGATTGTCGACGCTTCACAAGGTATTGAGGCGCAAACCCTTGCGAATACCTATCTTGCCATTGAGCATGATTTGGCAATTTTGCCCGTTATAAATAAGATTGACCTGCCCTCTGCACAGCCCGATGTGGTGATAGAGGAAGTGGAGAATGTCATAGGCATACCTGCTAAGGACAGTCCGCAGATTTCGGCTAAGTTGGGGCTTAATATTGAGCAGGTGCTTGAGAGAATAATTACGGATATTCCTGCGCCGACAGGTGATGATGATGCGCCTCTTCAGGCGCTTATTTTTGACAGCTACTATGATAGCTACAAGGGCGTAATAATCAACATTAGAGTAAAACAAGGCTCGGTAAAGCCAGGCATGAAAATACGCATGATGGCATCAAAGGCTGAATTTAACGTGGTTGAGGTGGGATACATGGGGCCTACTTCTCTTGTGCCGTGTAAGGAGCTTTTTGCGGGGGATGTTGGGTATATCTCCGCTGCAATTAAGTCCATTGGTGAAACAGCGGTTGGCGAAACAGTGACCGATGCCGCGCGTCCTGCCAGCACGCCTTTGGAGGGTTATCGCAAGGTAAACCCGATGGTGTTTAGCGGTATTTACCCCATCGACGGCGCAAAGTATGGTGACTTACGTGAAGCGCTTGAGAAACTTCAGCTAAATGATGCAAGCCTATCCTTTGAGGCGGAAACCTCTATTGCTCTGGGATTTGGCTTTCGATGCGGATTTTTAGGGCTTTTGCACATGGAGATTATACAAGAGCGCATTGAGCGTGAGTATAATATCGATATTATTACCACTGCACCAAGCGTTATCTATCGCATTACAATGACTGACGGCAGCAAGGTTCTCATTGACAACCCGACAAATTATCCCGACCCTGCACTTATTGCAAGTGCGGAGGAGCCTTTCGTGAATGCGCATATCTTTACTCCCAGCGACTATGTAGGCTCTATTATGGAGCTTTGTCAGGACAGGAGAGGTATATATAAGGATATGAAGTATATAGATGAAAAGCGTGTGGATTTGCACTATGAACTGCCGCTCAATGAGATTATATACGATTTCTTTGATAGCCTAAAATCACGTACTAAGGGCTATGCAAGCTTTGACTATGAGATGCTAGGCTTTGAGTCTTCGAAGCTTGTTAAGCTTGATATACTGCTAAATGGGGATATTGTGGATGCGCTATCCTTTATTGTGCATAAGGATAAGGCTTACCCCCGTGCTCGCCGAATGGCTGAGAAGCTAAAGGAGCATATACCAAGGCAGATGTTTGAGGTGCCTATTCAAGCCGCTATCGGCGGAAAGGTTATAGCTCGTGAAACCGTAAAGGCAATGCGTAAGGACGTGCTCGCAAAGTGCTACGGAGGAGATATAACAAGAAAGAAGAAGCTCCTTGAAAAGCAGAAGGAAGGAAAGAAGCGTATGCGCCAGCTCGGTAGCGTGGAAGTGCCTCAAGAGGCATTCATGAGCGTGCTGAAGCTAGACTCATAGACAAAATTAACAGGAGGGCTTGGAGTATGTACGATTCGCTAAAGGAATATATCGGCGTAAAATGCACTTTCCTATTTGGAGGGCTTGAGCAGGCAACAGGCATACTGGTTTCAGTGGACGGCAAAATCGCAAAGCTTGAGTATGGCAATAAGAAAAAGCATTACTATCTTGTCAATATGGAAAATGTAACATATATACAGCCAGAGGACGCTAAATTGCCGAGGGTCGAGCTATAATGCCTGTTGGCATATATATTCATATACCGTTTTGTCGGAGAAAGTGCCCGTATTGCGACTTTTACTCCCTGACGTACAGCGATAGAAAAGCCGACGAGTATTGTGAGGCGCTAATGCGCAATATTAAGGCTTACAGTGGTAAGCTTTCGGCGGATACCCTTTATTTTGGGGGAGGCACACCAATACTCATGGGCGAAAGGCTTGTAGAAGTCTTGCGCTGCGCTAGAAATGCCTTTGGGCTTGAAAATGGCGAGATTTCCTTTGAGGCTAACCCTTGCGAATGTGATTATGAACTTCTTGCACGCTTGCGTGAGGGTGGATTTAACCGCATATCAATAGGGTTGCAGTCAGCTGATGATAATGAGCTTGCGGCTTTAGGCCGCGCTCATAGTGCCGAGCAAGGCGCCATGGCGGTGCAAAGCGCCGCAAAGGCAGGGTTTGAGGATATTTCAGTGGACATTATGCTTGGCATACCATATCAGACGAGGGATAGCCTTGCTAAAAGCTTAAAAGCCCTTGTGGCACTTCCTATAACTCATGTTTCGGCTTATATGCTTAAAATCGAAACAGAAACGCCCTTTGGGAAAAATCCTCCTACTATACCAGATGAGGATTTGACAGTTGAGCTTTACCTTGATACGGTGAAACAACTTGGCGAAGCAGGATTTGAACAATATGAGATTTCAAACTTTTCTAAAAAGGGGTATGAGTGCAAGCATAACCTTAAATACTGGCGATGCGAGGAGTATTTGGGGATAGGCGCAAGCGCACATTCGTTTCTGGATGGGAAAAGGTTTGCGACAAAGCGTGATATTGAGGGTTTTATCGGTGAGAACATTCAAAGCACTTATATTACAGACGATAACGCTGGGGACTTTGATGAACGAGCAATGCTTGCTCTAAGGCTTAGAGAGGGCATTGAGCTTGGGATATGCCCAAAGAATTTTGTGGATAGAGCAAATCCAATAGTAGCAGGGGGACTTGCTAGGATAGAAAATGGTAGACTTAGCCTTACACCGAACGGAATGCTTATATCCAACGAGATAATAGCAAAATTGCTTAGTTAATCAACATTAGCTTTGTTTATTTACTATAAAAATTAATATTGAATGTTGAATGTTGAATTATTATGTTTAAGGTGATATACTCATTATATACAAATTGAACTTGAACATATAATCCGCAAGGGGGACTATTTTTGCAAAAGCGTATTATCGCATTTATGCTAATTTCGGCGCTTGCGCTTGTTGTTGCAGCAGGCTGCAAGGACGATGAGGAACAAAGCGCACACATAAAGCCTATTCTTGATGCAGGCGAGGTCAATTACTCAGCTGTTGCGGCTGAGCTTGGCTCGATGGCAGAAAAGCTATCGGTTGGGGGCAGCTTAGGCTATCCATATACAAAAGACTTAATGTTTGGCGATGCATCAGGCTATATAAATAAGCTAAACGTTAAAGTGGGGCAGACCGTCGCTCAGGGCGATGTGATTGCGGTTATAGACAGCTCAAACTACCAATACGATATTGACGAGCAAATGATAAAAATCGAAAAAGCAAGACTATACATAGAAACACTCAAGGCGGAAGAAGCAAGCGCATACGATATTGAAAATGCACAACTTGACTATGAGATTGAGCAGGTAAAGTATCAGAGCATGCTAGACACCCTTGATGCATTTACCCTTGTTGCGCCTTTTGGCGGCCGGGTTGAATCTGTTTCCGAGCTTCGCATAGGTCAAAACGTTTCATCGAGAGATGTAATCTGCACTATCGCTGATACAAGCAAGCTTTACGCTTACTATATAGGCGAGGATGTGGGTAAATTTCGTTATGGCATGGATGCGGAGGTTTCTTTTGAGGGCACAATTCACACAGGTAAGGTAATATCTGCTCCCGACACTGCACCATATGGTGCAAGCTGGGCGGCAAGCAATATGATTATAATAGACCTTGACGAAACGGCAGGGCTTGTTGAGCATGAGGCTGAGGAAGAGAAAAATAATAACCGTCAGCAAGGTAACCGCTGGGATAATATAGACTGGAGTAAGATAACCGCAGACGATATACCCGAGGGGATGGAAATCCCCGATGATATAGACGTAGAGGAATTCATAAAGTCAATGCAAAAAAGACAAGAGGAGAATGCACAGGTGCAAGAGGGAAGAGTTACAATCTCGATTATCTTGCAAAAACGAGATGATGTGGTTATAGTCCCTGATTCAGCTGTACATAGGTTTTCGGGGAAAAACTATGTGAACCTGTTAGTTGGAAAATATAAGATTGAAACGCCCGTTGAGGTGGGCATAACAATAAATAAACAAGTGGAGATTATCAGCGGAGTACATGAGGGCGATAAGGTAATAATCAATTGATTTGTTAATATTTTGTCAATGTTGTCTGCCGCAAGTTGCGGCGGGCAATAATTTTTGGGATTTGTTAATGATTATCAAAATTTATGGAGATGTAGGGCTTCGGGCAGGTTTAGGATTTCCGAAATAGGCGGCTAAGTAGGGCATGAAAATTGCCTATTTAACGGCGACATTTTGGCTAAAAATACATAGCAAAGGAAAATGCAGCATGAAAGTGAAACTCAACGGCATTAAGCTGCCTCACTTCAAGGAGGCAAGCGGCATTCAGACTATCGAAATGCCAGCACCGTCTCAGGTGGTAATACCAATGGTGCAACACATGGGCGCACCTTGCACACCTGTCGTGGCGGTAGGCGATACAGTAAGTATCGGTCAGGTCATTGGGGACAGTGATTCCTATGTGTCATCGCCTATTCACGCAAGCGTGTCGGGGAATATTGCCGCAATTAAGGAGATTATGCTCATATCGGGCAAGCCTTGCGATGCAGTGGTAATCGACAATGACGGCAAGCAGACCATGCATGAAGGCATCAAGCCTGTTATGGTAAATGACGCAAAGGAGCTTGTGGAGGAGATAAGAAAAAGCGGAGCCACTGGGCTTGGAGGGGCAGGCTTTCCCACCCATGTAAAGCTTGGCTTTGACCCTGCAAAGCTGCATGCAGATATACTGCTCATAAATGCCGCTGAATGTGAGCCGTACATAACCTCTGACCATCGTGAAATTTTAGAGGCATCAGATGATATAATTGGCGGAGTTAACACGATTTTAAGGCTTTTGTCAATAGAGCGTGCGATAATTGCAATTGAGGATAATAAACCCGATGCGGTGGCGCTCATGCGCAAGAAAACCGTAACCATGAGCAATATTGAGATTGTTCCGCTCAAATCCCAGTATCCTCAAGGTGCGGAGAAGGTCATCATCAATTCCGCAACAGGGCGTGTGATAAATGAGGGTGAGCTACCTATAAATAAGGGTGTGCTTGTGCTCAACGTTTCAACCGTTGCGTTTATCAATCGCTACCTAAAGACAGGAATACCTTTGATTTCAAGGCGAATTACTGTTGCTGGGGATTGCTTGGAAAGTCCGCTTAACTTGTCCGTTGCAATAGGCACACCTATTAGCGATGTACTCAAGTATGCAAGACCAATAAAGGAAGCGAAAAAGGTGCTGATGGGAGGCCCTATGATGGGACTTTGTATAGCGCAGCTCGATGCTCCTGTTATAAAGAACAACAACGCAATACTTTTCTTTAACAAGTTTGACACTCCGAAAACCACTGCTTGTATACGCTGCGGAAGATGCGGACAGGCGTGCCCTGTTTCGCTTATGCCAAGAGCATTAGAGAGTGCATACGATGCTCGTGATGTGGCAGAGCTTGAGGGGCTAAAGGTAAATCTTTGCATAAATTGCGGCAGTTGCTCCTATGTATGCCCTGCTAAACGCAATTTAGCAGAGAAACATCAACTTGCAAAACAGCTTGTTACAGCTTCAAAAGAAGCTGCTAAGAAGTAGGAAAGGGAGGAAAATGACTTGTCACAGTTAACAGTATCACCCTCACCCCATATTCGAAGCGGTATAACCACCCAAAAGATAATGCTTGATGTGGTGATTGCACTTGTTCCGACGCTTATTGCGGCAGGGATTATATTTGGAATAAGAGCGATAGCGCTTGTATCGATATGCGTACTATCATGTATGGTTTTTGAAAGATTCAGCAGGTTTATAATGAAAAGGGAAAACACCGTATCCGACTTATCAGCCGTGGTAACGGGGATTTTGCTTGGATTTAACCTGCCTGTAACGTTGCCTTTTTACGTTGCGATTATTGGCTCGTTCATTGCAATTGTAATAGTAAAGCAACTTTTTGGTGGCTTGGGGCAAAACTTCGCAAACCCTGCAATTACCGCAAGAATAGTGCTTATGCTTTCGTTCCCTACGGCTATGACTATATGGGCTGAGCCGTTTTACTATAAGCAGGTGGATTTAATCACAGGGGCAACTCCCCTTGATATGATTGCACAAGGCTCGACAGAGCTTCCCAGTATGCTTGATATGTTCCTTGGCATAAGAGGAGGCAGTCTTGGTGAGACCTGTGCGCTGACACTTATCTTAGGCGGGATATATCTTTGCATTCGCAGGGTTATTTCACCTGTTACGCCTATTGCTTTTGTGGGTACGGTTGCGCTGCTAAGTTTAATAGGCGGGGATAGTGTGGGCTATCAAGTCCTTGCAGGAGGACTGCTCATCGGTGCGATATTTATGGCTACCGACTATGCCACAACACCTATGAACAACAAGGGCAAGCTTATATTTGGGCTTGGGTGCGGCATTATCACATATCTAATACGCAAGTTTGCAAATTCACCGGAGGGTGTATCCTATGCGATACTGTTGATGAATATTGTAACTCCTTATATTGAAAAGCTCACTCGTTCAAAGCCCTTTGGGGCAAATAGCGGAAAGGCGGTGCAATAATGAAGGACAACATTAGACCACCCCTTGTACTGCTGATTATATCGGTTATCACTGCGGCAGCACTTGTTATAACATATAATCTCACATATGTTGATATGACAGGTGTAATGACAGATGAAATGCTTAAGGCTTGTGTGCAGCTTTATGGTGAGGGTGAATACGAGATAGTAACCTCACAGGAAATAGAGGGCTTAAATGCTGTTATTACTGCAGGGGAGGATGCTTACGCCTTTGATATTATAGTTAATGGCTATAACAAGAAGGGTATCCGTGTTATGGTCGGAGTGGAAAAGGGCGAGGTTGTTGGGGTAATACCCCTAAAAATTGCGGAAACTCCAGGACTTGGCACGAAAGTAGAAAATGCTTCATTCCTTGATCTTTTCAAGGGTATAAGCGGTAAAGCGAACATAGTCAAGGGGTCTACTAAAGGGGATAACGAGGTAAGCGCTGTTTCGGGTGCTACTTATTCCTCACAGGGTGTCGGGGACGCAGTTAATTTAGCGCTTGATGTATTTGAAAATAGGGGAGGCTATGGAATTGAGTAAATTGAATGAATTTACAAAGGGAATTATCAAGGAAAATCCTGTGCTTGTGACAATGCTTGGTATGTGTCCGACACTTGCGGTAACAACCATGGCTGAAAACGGCATAGGAATGGGACTTGCCACTACCTTTGTTTTATTGGGCTCGAATCTAATAATTTCACTGCTTAAAAATTTCATACCAAAGCAGGTCAGACTGCCCTCGTACATAGTAATAATTGCAGGGCTTGTGACGCTAATCGGCTTTATCATGCAGGCGCTTGTGCCTGATTTGTACGACGCTTTAGGGCTTTTCCTATCTCTTATTACCGTAAACTGCATAATCCTTGGAAGGGCGGAAGCCTTTGCTTCAAAGAATACATTAGGGTCGTCGATACTTGACGCGCTGGGCATGGGAACAGGCTTTACGCTTGCTCTTTTGACCATTGGTTCAATTCGCGAAATACTTGGAGCAGGGACATGGTTTGGAATAAACTTGATTGGCAATTTAGAGCCAATGCTAATATTTATTATGCCCGCTGGAGGATTTTTCGTATTTGGCATGGTGATTGCAATACTTAATAAGATTGCACACCGTAAGCCTCCCGAGAAAATTGGCTGTGCAAGCTGCCCTGCTCGTGTGAGCTGTACAAGTTTCACTGAGAAAGGGGAGTGCGCTGAATGAGTGGAATGGGTAAGGATTTATTTATTATTCTGGTGAGCGCAATTCTGGTTGACAACTTTGTGCTTTCTAAGTTTATGGGAATATGCCCGTTCTTGGGTGTATCAAAGAAGTTTTCAAGCTCGGTAGGAATGGGTTTTGCGGTCATATTTGTTATGGCGGCGGCAACCCTTGCAACATACCCTGTTTATATGTACTTGCTTGTGCCTTTTGGGCTTGAATACCTCAATACAATGGCGTTTATACTTATCATTGCGCTATTTGTGCAGTTGGTTGAAATGGCAATGAAGAAGCTTATGCCACCTCTATATCGATCTTTGGGTGTGTATCTGCCACTTATCACCACCAACTGTGCGGTTCTTGGTGTTACTCTGATAAATATCGAGTTCACAGGTGAATTTGGGCTGCTTAAAGCGGTAATAAATGCAGTTGGCGGAGGAGCAGGCTTCCTGCTTGCACTGCTGATATTCTCGGGTGTTCGTGGAAGACTTGAGCGATGTGATGTGCCGGATACTTTTAAGGGAGTGCCGATTACACTTGTTGCAGCGTCAATAGTTTCCCTTGCATTTGTTGGGTTTGGAGGGTTGGTATAATGTTCGATATATACATTTACCCTATAATATTATTTGCGGCGCTGGCTGTTATCTCGGGAGTACTGCTGACAGTGGCATCAAAGGTTTTTGCGGTAGAGGTTGACGAGAGGGTTGACGCAGTAAAGGAGGTATTGCCTCAGATTAACTGCGGTGCGTGCGGATATTCGGGCTGTGAGGACTATGCAAACGCTATTATCAACGGCGAGGTGACTAACCTTTGCAAGCCCGGCGGAGACGAAGCCTCAAAGAAGATAAGCGAAATTATGGGCTCGGGATACTTAGATGTGACTGAGGAAGTTGCGTTTGTTCATTGTAATGGTAATTGCAAGGCTACCTCTGACAAGTTCGAGTTTGAGGGGATGCCCTCTTGCTCAGCGGCTAACCGCTTTTACAATGGCAAGGGCGTATGCGCAAGTGCATGCTTAGGCTATGGGGATTGTGCTGCTGTGTGCGCATACGATGCGATTTGCATGGTTGATGGGATTGCAGTGATTGATCCTGAGCGCTGCACTGCTTGCGGGCTATGTGTAAAGCAGTGCCCTAAGCTGCTTATCACAATGAAGCCTGAGACTAATATAGTAAGCGTTGCGTGCTCGTCAAAGGACAGTGGCAAGGTGACAAGGCAGCTTTGCAGCAACGGATGTATAGCGTGCAAGATTTGCGAGCGTAAATGCGAATATGACGCTATCCATGTCATCGACAACCGTGCAATTATCGACTCCGATAAATGCACAAACTGCGGTGTTTGCGTGCAGGTATGCCCTGTTAAGTGTATTCATATGAGAGAAACAGTTCAAGCTTAAAGCGTAAGCTAAATACACAAAACCGCCACCTGACCAAGGTGGCGGTTTTGATTGTACGTAAATGTTTAGGAGAGGATGTTTGACTAATCAAACTGGTATATTGCCCTATGGCAACTTTTAGAAAATGTAGGAGTATTTATTTATGAAGGTTATCGCATCCCCCTTTTCCTTTGGATTTGTGTGTTCATTCTATATAAACCGTAAGGCTTATATCGTTTTATGCTCTGTCTTGCTCTACGATTATAGAATAATGCTTTAATGTGAAAGAGCTGTGACAATAAAAAGAAAGGTGCTTGAAACACAAGCACCTTTCCAAAATATTAAATTTATATGATGGTCAACCGCCAAAGCTGATTCCGATTTTCTTTGCAGTTACAACAAGCTCATTATCGGGTAGGACAAACTTTGTCTTGCCTGCAATGTCACTTAGCTTGTTCTCACAAACGTCGCCGTCAATTTCAGCCACGGTATAACCATAGCGTTCTTGCTCAATGAGCTTTGCGGCGTGTACGCCAAACTTTGTGGCGAGTATGCGGTCGTAAGCAACAGGGCTGCCTCCACGCAGTATATGCCCTGGGGTGACAATCCTTGTGTCAATGCCTGTGCGCTCCTTTATACCATTGGAAATGCGCATTGTAGCGGTGGTTTCGCCACGCTCCTCACGTAGGCGAGCGCGCTCCTTTTTCTTTAGCTGCGCCTCCTGCTTGTCCATTGCGCCCTCAGCGGCAATAATGATGGAAAATGCCTTGCGTGTGGCACTGCTACGTGCCCTTGCCATGACAGCTTCGGTGATGGAGTCAAGGTCAAAGGGGATTTCGGGAATGAGGATTATGTCAGCACCCCCTGCAATTCCGGTAAATAGGCTTAGCCAGCCAGCCTTATTGCCCATGATTTCGATTATCATTATGCGGCTGTGGCTTGCGGCAGTGGTATGAATACGGTCAATGACTTCTGTGCCAATGTCAACAGCTGTGTGAAAGCCAAAGGTGACATCAGTGCCCCAAATATCGTTATCAATGGTTTTAGGCAGTCCAATTATATTAAGCCCCTCCTCGGATAGGAGGTTTGCGGTTTTGTGAGTGCCATTACCGCCCAAAGTCAGCAGGCAGTCAAGTTTATGCTTTTTGTAGGTGGCTTTCATATTTGCAACCTTGTCAATATTGTCGTCACCTATAACCTGCATCATGCGGTAGGGCTGACGGGAGGTGCCGAGGATTGTCCCGCCTTGAGTGAGAATACCTGAAAAATCCGAGGGCTGCATTAGGTGAACTTCATCGTGAATAAGCCCATGATAGCCGTCGACTATGCCTATAATTTCAACGTTGCCGCTACCCAGACGTTGGTAAACTGCCTTTGCCACTCCACGGATTGTGGCGTTAAGCCCTGGGCAATCGCCTCCGCTTGTTAAAATTCCTATTCTTTTTTTCATTTTGAATCATGCTTTCTTTAAAAGCATGCCTCCTCTCCAAGCGCACCAAGCTCACTGAACACGATTACCAGAAAGTAAAAGCATACAAAAACAAGCTTTACTACTAAATTAATTTGTGGTATTATTATACCCTCAAATATGCATATTTGCAACATGGATTAGTGCATAATCACTATAAATATTATAGTACATTTCATGTGTATAATAAAGCAATTTGGATATCACCCATTTTTCACAAAATAGTGTATAATTAAATTGATATGATAACTTTATTGAGGAGGGGAATTATGTATAAGATTCTTATAGTTGACGATGAGGCAAAAATTCGTGAGGTGTTGCGTGAGTATGCCGAATTTGAGGGGCATGAGGTTGCAGAAGCGGCAGATGGAATGCAGGCTATTGAGCTTGCAAGGTCAAATGACTACGACATTATTGTAATGGACGTAATGATGCCTCGCCTTGATGGATTTTCCGCCTGCAAGGAGATACGGAAGTTTAAGCAGACACCAATGTTGATTTTATCAGCCAGAGGCGAGGAATACGATAAAATGTTTGGTTTTGAGCTTGGGATTGATGATTATGTTGTTAAGCCATTTAGCCCAAAGGAGGTTTTGGCAAGGATAAATGCCATTATAAAGCGCTCCACAGCGAGCAAAAACTCAGCGGTGGACAAGGTGAGCTTTGAGGGGCTTGAAATTGATTTTGCAGGCAGAAGTGTTAGAGCTGACGGAAAGAAGCTAAGCCTCACGCCAAAGGAGTATGACCTGCTGTTTTTCATGGTGCGCAATGCAGAGGTTGCCCTTACTAGGGATAAGCTACTTCAAGAAGTTTGGGGTTATGACTTTTTTGGTGACGACCGCACGGTTGATACCCATATAAAAATGCTACGCAGCAGCTTAGGGCAATATCGCAAGTACATAGTGACCTTGCGTGGAATGGGATATAAGTTCGAGGTGTGATAAGTGCCTCATGGTTTTTAGGGGGAAAGCGGATTGAAGCTGTTTGAAAGCTTAAAGTGGAAGGTGTGGCTTAATTTTGTGGCATTTGCTACTATAATATTGCTGCTGCTTTGGCTGTTCCAAATAATCCTGCTGCAAAGCTATTATAAACACATGAAATCCTATGATGTTGGGAAAGCACTCGGCGAAATAGCTGTTGCTTATGGGAAAGAGGACTTCACAGGCACAGTGGATTCCATTGCCACTAAAAATGGGCTCGATGTGTTTGTTGTGGACTTTATTGAAGGGGAAACAAGGACCTACAATAAAGATATGCAGGGGGGAGGGGTACTAAGTGCGCTGACTAACAGCCCCATGCTTTTGCTTTACCATAATGAAATGATTAAAAGCCCCACAAGCACGATGCGGCATGATATTAACGACCCTAGAACTGGGAGAGATGGCTTGCTAGTAGGAACGGTGATATGGCATCCTCAGCAGGCAGGGAACATTTCAGCTAGCATATTCATATATGCGTCCCTCGTGCCTCTTGATTCCACAGCGGAGATACTCCAAAGCCAGTTCTATATCATCACAGTGATAGTTTTTTTTGTGGCGTTTGTGATGTCGTTCTTTATTTCATGGCAGCTATCAAAACCCATAGTAAAGCTTACAAAGTCAGCGGAGAAGCTTGCGGAGGGGGATTTTAACACCTCCTTTGAAAGCGGTGGATTTACCGAAGTTGATAAGCTTGCACAAACACTAAACTATGCAGCACTTGAAATGTCAAAGGTGGATGGACTCAGACGTGATCTTATTGCGAACATTTCCCATGATTTACGGACTCCGCTAACAATGGTCAAGGCTTATGCGGAGATGATTCGTGACCTTTCGGGGGATAATCCCGTAAAGCGCAAAGAGCATTTGGCGGTTATCATTGACGAGGCGGATAGGCTTACATCCCTTGTTACAGATATACTTGACCTTTCACGAATGGAGTCGGGCAATACCGAGTTTAGAGTTAGTGAATACAATATATCCGAGAACCTAGAGGGGATAATGCAAAGATATATCCTGCTTAGCGAGAAAAACGGCTATAATTTTGTTGCCCATATTGAGCCAAATGTAGTTATAAATGCGGATGGAATAAGGCTTGAGCAGGTTATATATAACCTTATCAATAATGCTGTCACCTATACGGGTGAGGATAAAACGGTCACAATTTCCCTTTACCGCATAGAGGGAGGAGTGCGATTTGAGGTTTCTGATACAGGAGAGGGAATTCCCCCCGATGAGCTTGAGCTAATTTGGGATAGGTATTACAAGGCGAATTCACCCCATAAAAGAGCTGTGGTGGGAACAGGATTGGGACTTAATATAGTTAGAACAATACTGGATATGCACGGCTTTAAGTATGGGGCTGATAGTGAAGTTGGCAAGGGTTCAACATTTTGGTTTGAGGCAAAAGAATAACAAAGCGCAAGGCTTTAGCCTTGCGCTTTTAGTTGATTTGCTATGCTTTTGCTATGCTTATGCTATGCATTTGTTTTGGTATGATTGACATGGTCGCCTCTGGACTTGCTTAAAACAAAGCCTGCGGAGTTAATGCGTCGCTCGATGCAGTTGCGGCATTCAGCCGCTTCGTCACCGGTGCAGATTTTATTGTCGTAAAGCAGATACTTACTGCGGACATCAGTGGGAGAGAGATTTGGCATTACTACATTTGCACCTGCTTTTAGAGCTTTTTCACGCCCTAGGGGGTCAAGAGTGCCAACTGCTGTGGTGGCAGGTAGCATTGAGGTGGGTAGCAGAATTCGCAGCATAGCAAGCAGCTTTATTGTAAGCTCCACAGTTCCTGAGGGCATTTTGCCAAAGGGTGTGTTATGCTGGGGAATAAAGGGCCCGATGCCTACCATTTCTGGATTTAGCTCCTTTAAAAAGAGCAAATCCTCGGCAAGATTTTCAGCTGTTTGAAGGGGCGAGCCTACCATAAAACCTGCACCCACTTGATAGCCGATTTTCTTGAGGTTGTATAGGCATTCCCTGCGTGAAGAAAGCGCCATACTATGGGGATGAAGTTTTTTGTAGTGAGCATCGGTAGCGGTTTCGTGGCGAAGGAGGTAGCGGTCAGCTCCTGCGTCAAAAAGCTGCTTGTAGGAGTCATAACTACGTTCGCCCACCGATAGGGTTATGGCGCATTCGGGGTAGGAGGACTTGATTTCACTTACTATTTCGCATAGCACGTCGTCGGTGAAAAAGTCGTCCTCTCCGCCCTGTAAAACAAAGGTGCGGTAGCCAAGTTCAAAGCCAAGCTTACAGCATTCTAGGATTTGCGTTTTGCTAAGTCGGTAGCGTTCGCAAGTGGAGTTATCATGACGAATACCGCAGTAAAAGCAGTTATTTTTGCAGTAATTGGTAAATTCAATTAAGCCTCTGGCATAGACTTCTTTGCCAAAAATGCTGTCACGAATGGCGCTTGCCTGCGAAATTAGCGCATCTTTGGTTTGCTTGCTATCATCGAGGATTAGAGCGGTTAGCTCATGTTTAGTCATTGAATTTAGGTCGAGCATTTCAGTTCCTCCCATGCGTCTTTTGTTTCTTCAAAAGGCTGGATAGCACGCTCAAGTATACCTTGAATATAGGCAATTAGTATGCCGTAATTGACCATAGGAACACATTCTTGTCTTGCAAGAGTAGCACGGCGCTTCATCTCTGCGGGGTTTAACATACATGCACCGCAGTGGACAATAAGGGAATAGCTGCTTACGTTGTCCGAAAAGCTATTGCCTGCGGTAAACTCAAATTCAAGGCGCTTGCCTGTGGACTTAGTGAGCCATTTGGGGATTTTCACCTTGCCGATGTCCTCATCCTGCACATGGTGAGTACAGCCCTCGGCGATTAGCACTCTGTCACCGTCACGCAGTTTAGATATGGCTGCCGCACCACGGATAAGCTCGGTAAGTTCCCCCTTTAGTCTTGCCATAAGGATTGAAAAGGAGGTGAGCATTATATCCCTTGGAATTTGCGCGGCAACTGCGCCGAATACTTGAGAGTCGGTAACGACAATACGAGGTTTCACGCAAAGGGTTTGTAGTGTTTGTGAAAGCTGTTCGGGTTGGGTTACAAGGGCAATAGCACCGCTATCAAGGACATCCCTTATGACCTGCTGTTGGGGGAGAATTAGTCTGCCCTTTGGGGCGGAGGAGTCAATGGGAGTGACGAGTATAACAGTGTCGC
>CAZLMF010000039.1:0-16065 GCA_964560565.1 uncultured Oscillospiraceae bacterium | reverse complement strand
GGGTTGAGTCCTGATGCTGCAACAAATGCAAAGCCTAAAGTAATTTGGTCGTAAAGACCATATGCCTTTTTCTCAGCGTCGCTGAAGTTGTACTCAATGGTAGCTGTCTTGATGTCCTCAAGTTTGTCATAAACAGTCTGAATTTCAATAGCTGTGCCTGTTTTGCCGTCACTGAAAACGTAGTTAGCGGATCCATCAGGATCAGCTGCGGATACTGAAATAGCTGTTGCAGAGACAGCGATTGCAGCTGCTAGCACGCTAGCAAGAATTCTTTTAATTCTCATGGGTAATTTCCTCCTTAAAATTTGTCGAGTGTATTTATTCCCTTTATGGAAATACGAAAGTAATAGTTCGCAGGGTTGTCCCTGCAGGGGTCACCTTGGTGATTTTTTGGCATAGTAGCCAATTACTACTTAATAATGTTACCATTACTTAGAAACATAAGCAATTGGCAAAGTTTCTAAATAACTCTTGTCGTTTTGTTAATATTGTACAATCAATCCTAGTAACATCATTTTTGGAAGTATCGTGAGTGTGACAAGAGGGAAATGTAACGACAAGTGTGTTCTATAGAGTAGTTGCACGAGAATGGATATTTGTTGAGTAAATTTTAGATTTTTTATTTCCTTTTTGTGTCCATCTAGAATATAGTTGCACGGGGAGGGGATTTTGTTGAACATATTTGAATAAATTTTGAGAAATTTTCTCGCAAAAATAGCCATACTGTGAAAATTCACTTAGCATGGCGTAGTAATATATAATGAAGATATACCTTATAAATAAAAAAGGAGTAGACTATGTCTGCTCCGATACTATATATAGTATAAAATTATATGATATGATTTTATTTTGTCTTCTGCAACATTTTCATCTGTAATTGTTTTTAGAAATATTTCAAATCGCTTTGTACAGACATTATAAGATATATCGGAGAGAAACGGTTGCTCATATACTCTGAGGTTTTTGATTCGAGATAGAGGGGTGTGTTTTCCTCATCTGCGTGGGGGAACTTGAGTGTGACCTTTGTTCCTTCATTTTCTTTGCTCAACATAATAATTTTTGCGCCGCTTGCATCTGCAAATGCCCGCACCACACTTAATCCAAGTCCAACGCTTTCTGCTCCTTCAACGCTTGTTTTATATGAGTAAAAGGGCATATAGACTTTGTCGAGCTTACCCGTTGGGATGCCGTATCCATCGTCGGACACCATTAAGGTAATATCATCGCCTACCTTGTCAATGTAAACGCTGATTTGCGCCTTTTCTCTTGTGAAAGTGAGTGCATTGGATAATAAGTTGAGAAACGCAACTGCCAATCGGTCGGGGTCAACGCTTACATAAAACTTTTCTGTGGGGGGGTCATACTCGATTTGCTTGCCTGTGCTGCGAATAAGAAAGTTGCAGGTACTGACGATATCCTTTATAAAGGTGCTTATATCTACAAGCTGATTAGTATAACTGCCGTCGCTATATCTTGTGAATTCGGTGAGGTTCATCAATGTTCTGAGCATTAGGTAGCAGTTTTTCACTTGGTTATTTAGCTTTGTAATTTCATCATACATTTCTTTTCCCTCTAGGGTTGTAGCTATTGAGGTTGAAAGGTTGATTATACCGAATACCTGCTGTCTGAACTGGGCGGCTATTTTTTGAACCTCCTCGCCAAATGCGCCCATGCGAAAAAGCTCAGCGAATACAATGTCGGCTCTTTTATCTGCCCCTGTTAGGATTTCCGACAAGGATTCAATATTTTTCATTCATTTCTCCTTTTTTATCTGTTTTTATCGTATGTTGTCGTTGGTGTAAAAGGTTTAGTTTCTTTTGTCTGAATACGTATACAAAGAGCATTATATACGAGTAAAAGGAAATTGTAAACAATAATTTAAGGATTTTAATAATTATTAAGAACTTTTGTTTGTTTTTTACATATATGTTTGCTTACGATGTTTGAAATTGTATCAAATTGTGAGCTTTTTAATCGTAAAGTTAATTGATAATATTTTGTCATTGTGCTTGCTAATTTACCGATTTTAGTATACAATATATAATAGAATAAAATTTGGAGGTATAACAATATGGCAATTAAAGTCGGTATCAATGGTTTTGGCCGTATAGGCCGCTTAGTTTTCCGTGCGGCTGTTTCACAGCCTGAGGTTTATGAGATTGTGGGCGTAAATGACCCATTTATCGACCTCGATTATATGGTTTATATGATCAAGTATGACACCGTTCACGGCAGATTCAACGGTGAAGTTAAGCTTGAGAATGGTAAGCTAATGGTTAATGGCAAGGAAATTAAGGTTTTCGCTGCCATGAAGCCTGAGGACATTCCGTGGGGAACTGTCGGCGCTGAGTATGTTGTTGAGTCAACAGGCGTATTCACAACCACCGAGGCTGCTTCTGCTCATATTAAGGCTGGCGCTAAGAAGGTTGTAATTTCCGCTCCTGCTAAGGATAAGGAAACACCTACTTTCGTTTGCGGCGTTAACCTTGAGAAGTACACTAAGGATATGACCGTTGTTTCCAACGCTTCATGCACAACTAACTGTCTTGCTCCTCTTACTAAGGTGCTAAACGATAACTTCGGCATCGTTGAGGGACTTATGACAACCGTTCACGCTACCACTGCTACTCAGAAGACCGTTGACGGCCCTTCTAAGAAGGATTGGAGAGGCGGACGTGCTGCTTCAGGTAACATCATCCCAAGCTCAACAGGCGCTGCTAAGGCTTGCGCACTTGTTATCCCTGAAGTTAAGGGCAAGCTAACAGGTATGTCCTTTAGAGTTCCCACTCTTGACGTTTCTGTTGTTGACCTTACAGTTAAGCTTGCAAAGAATGTTTCCTATGAGGATCTCTGCGCTAAGGTTAAGGAAGCTAGCGAAGGCAAAATGGCTGGAATTCTTGGCTACACCGATGAGGACGTAGTTTCAAGCGATTTCTACACAGACCCACGCACCTGTATCTTCGACTCTAAGGCTGGTATCGCACTAAACGATACATTCTTCAAGCTTATTGCATGGTATGATAATGAGTGGGGCTATTCCAATAAGGTTCTTGACCTTATCAGCCACATGAATAAGGTAGACAACGCTTAATTTAGTGTTTAGCTGATGTTTATAGTTTATAAATGAGGAGCCGAAAGGCTCCTCATTTTTTATAGGCTTATGTCGGATTGAATAGTGCCGTCGTGGATGCGGATAGTGCGCTTTGCAAGCTTTGCGATTTCCTCGTCATGGGTGATGAGGATAACGGTTTTGCCCTCGGCATGGAGTGCTTGGAGAATTTGCATGACTTCCCTGCCGCTTTGGCTGTCGAGGTTGCCGGTAGGCTCGTCGGCAAGGATAATAGGAGGACTTGCGGCAATTGCCCTTGCAATAGCGACACGTTGTTGCTGACCGCCGGACATTTCGCAGGGGCGGTGACGTGCGCGGTTTAGGAGAGATACCTTTTCAAGAGCATCGATGACAAGAGCTTTGCGCTCGGACTTGGGAAGTCCACGGTAGATTAGGGGCAGCTCGACGTTCTCGGCGGCGGTGAGGCTTGGAATGAGGTTAAAGCCTTGGAAGATGAAGCCGATTTTACGGTTGCGGATATGGCTTAGCATATTATCCTCAAAGGAGGATATATCGCCTCCGTCAAGGAGATAGCTACCCTGTGTGGGGGTGTCTAAGCAGCCTATCATATTCATAAGGGTGGACTTTCCTGAACCGCTTGCGCCAACCACGGCGACAAATTCGCCGTGGTCAATGGTAAGGCTCACCCCGTCGAGGGCACAGATTTCGTTTTCTCCGCAATTGTAAAGCTTGCTTACGCTGTCAATGCAAATCATTGGTGTTGTTGTTGGCATGATAATATCACCTCATGGATTATGGTGGTATTATCTTGTCCACAATGGAGACAAAAATGCTCCGATAATAACTCCTCCGCCGCAAATATTTGCGGCGGAGGATGTTGTTTTAAGCAGTATTAAGGGATGAAAATTTGCAGAATTAACCCGAATATTAGCAGCAGATATGCAATAATAAAAGTTATATATATGGAAAATTTATACATGGTAAGATAAAACCCTGAGGGGATGGCGTTTTCGGCATCGTCAATAGTGAAACCTAGAGAAAATTTCTCTATACCCCAGAAAAACTTCGGAAAAGCTGTGTGTAAAATACCTAGTAAAAAGAAGAGTATTGTCACAAGTGCAAGTGCTGTTAAGTCGGTTGCTCCGCTTTTAATCGTGTTGACGATAAGAATTACAATGGTGGCTGTTAAACCTAATATCTCCAAAGCAATAAGTGCCCTTTCAAGGGGAGTAACGTAAAAGTCCTCAGCCTTGTCAGAAAGCTTGCTTATGGTTTGCGCTTGCTCGGCTTTTATTTTGCCAGCTTCGTAATCGCTTATGCTGTAAAGCCTTTCGTCGCAATCAAGACATTTTATGCGGCTGTCATCGTATACTGCACTGCATTTCCGACATTGCTTCATAATAACGCTCCTTTGGGCTAAAACTGAAGTCTTTCCTCAATATATGAAGTAAGTTCTGCTATTGGCATTCTTACTTGCTCCATTGAGTCACGCTCACGGACTGTCACGCAGCCGTCTGTTTCGCTGTCAAAGTCGTATGTGACGCAAAAAGGTGTGCCGATTTCATCCTGACGGCGATAGCGCTTGCCGATATTGCCTGCTTCGTCAAAGTCAACGGGGAAATGCTTTGCAAGGGTATCCGCAATTTCCTGTGCAGGCACTGCAAGCTTCTTAGATAGGGGTAAAACTGCCGCTTTAACAGGGGCAAGGGCAGGATGGAAACGCATAACAGTGCGCATTGTGCCGTCCTCTAGCTCCTCCTCGTCATAAGCTTCGCTTAAAAACGCAAGGACTACACGGTCAACACCAAGTGATGGCTCAACTACATAGGGGATATAACGCTCGTTGGTTTCGGGATCGAAGTAGTCAAGGGACTTGCCGCTATGCTCCATGTGGCTTTTTAGGTCGAAGTTTGTGCGGTCTGCAATACCCCAAAGCTCACCCTTGCCAAATGGGAAGATAAACTCAATGTCGGTTGTGCCTTCGGAATAGTGGGAAAGCTCCTCGGCGCTATGGTCACGCATAGTGAGGTTTTCCTCAGATAGACCTAGTGATAGCAGCCAATTCATGCAGAATGATTTCCAATACTCGAACCATTCCTTATTAGTACCCGGCTTGCAGAAAAATTCAAGCTCCATTTGTTCAAACTCACGAACACGGAAAATGAAGTTACCGGGGGTGATTTCATTGCGGAAGGACTTGCCTATTTGAGCAACACCAAAGGGTAGCTTCCTTCGGCTGGTGCGCTGGAGGTTTGAAAAGTTTACGAATATGCCTTGTGCGGTTTCGGGGCGCAGGTACAGCTCATTTCTTGCGTTTTCGGTTACGCCTTGGAAGGTCTTAAACATGAGGTTGAACTGGCGAATGTCGGTGAAATCCTTGCCGCCGCATTTGGGGCAGGGAATGTTATGCTCCTTTATAAAGGTCAGCATTTGCTCATTTGTCCAGCCTGCTGGAATTTCGTCGGAGTTTTGCTCGATAAGGTGGTCGGCACGGTGACGTGTCTTGCACTGCTTGCAGTCCATTAGGGGGTCGGAAAATCCGCCAACATGGCCTGATGCCACCCAAGCTTGAGGATTCATCAGTATAGCAGCGTCAAGTCCGATATTGTATCTGCTTTCCTGCACGAACTTCTTCCACCATGCACGTTTAACGTTGTTTTTAAGCTCGACGCCTAAAAATCCATAATCCCAAGTGTTCGCAAGCCCACCGTAGATTTCACTGCCCGGATATACAAAGCCCCTGCCCTTGCAAAGAGCAACAATTTTCTCCATTGATTTTTCTGAATTTTTCAGCGCCATTTTTATATCTCCCTTATTTATATTCATTATATATCTATTTTAGTTTAGAGTATAAAATAAGTCAATAGCTATTGAAAAAGTTTGGAGCGTGTGATATAATATTGTTCGCACAGTTAGCGTGTTTGCAATCTTATATTATCGGGGTGTGGCTCAGTTTGGTAGAGCGCTGCGTTCGGGACGCAGAGGTCGTGAGTTCAAATCTCGTCACCCCGACCATTGAAAAGTCATGTATGAGGATTTGAACTCACACATGACTTTTTTCTTTAAATATTATATTATGGATTAACGGTTAAAAGCAAGCAGTTGCGCAAAGCTTGTGATTGCTAATGACTTTGACGAGATATAGTCAGAAGCTTGGCTAAATAGATACTTAGTATAGTTAAGGGGGTACATTTTGGAGAATTCGCTTGTTACCATTGCCTATATGCAAAGCTGTTTTCCTGAGAAATTCGGCATACCGAGGCAAAGTGGACTTGTGGAGAAGCTTCGGGGGCGAATAGTGTTCGAGCCTGAGTTTCGAAGTGTCCATGCGCTAAGAGGGCTTGAGGAATACTCACATATATGGCTTTTGTGGGGATTTTCAAAGGCACAGCAATGCGCTTGGTCGCCGACGGTGCGCCCTCCGAGGCTTGGGGGAAATACACGCATGGGCGTGTTTGCGACACGTTCGCCTTATAGACCAAACCAAATAGGGCTTTCATCAGTGGAAATTGAGCGAATTGAGTGGGATACACCACAGGGAGCAGTCATTCATGTGCTTGGGGCGGATTTGCTCGATGGTACACCTATTTTCGACATAAAACCATACTTACCCTTTACGGATAGTCACCCTAATGCAGTTGCAGGCTTTGCGGAGGATAAGCTTGGAGTATCACTGCACGTGAATATAGAGGATAAATGGCTTGAAATGCTTACAAGTGAGTATGCGCAGACACTAAAGGCAATACTTGCGCAGGACCCTAGACCTTCATATCAACATGACCCCACACGCATATATGGAATGGCGTTTGGGGGGCATGAAGTTAAGTTTGTTGTTGACGGGGAAATGCTTACGGTAAAAAGCATAGAAAAGTCCCATTAAATAAGGAATAAGTGCCTATTGACTTGATGATATTTATATGGTATATTTATGTCATAAGAGTGCGGTTTTGCGGGATTATATGCATTTGATTTGTGACTATTTTGTTCGTGTTCATTCATAGTTTGTTTACAAAAGGCGACTAAAGTTTTGAATAAACCGTCCGATATAGTATATATGAAAGCAAAACGGCTCTCATAAAAAATATTTCGAGATAAGGACTATCTCGAAGAAAAAATTCAAGGAGGATTTATCATGGTAGTACAACATAACTTACCGGCAATCAATGCCCAAAACCAAATGAGGGTTAACCTAGGCAACAATCAGAAGGCAACTGAAAAGCTATCTTCAGGTTACCGCATTAACCGTGCAGGCGACGACGCTGCAGGTCTTGCAATTTCCGAGAAGATGCGCGGACAGATTCGCGGTCTTGACCAGGCAGTTCGTAACTCACAGGACGGCATCTCCCTTATCCAAACAGCTGAGGGTGGCCTACAGGAAACTCACTCCATTCTTCAGCGTATGCGTGAGCTAGCAGTTCAGTCTGCTAACGGCACATATGATGATGGCGTAGACCGCAAGAACATTGACCTTGAGGTTGATGCTCTTAAGTCAGAAGTCGACCGTATCGCTTCTTCCACTCAGTTCAACGGCAAGAAGCTTCTTGACGGCTCAATGGGCGGCTACACACTTACAGCTGTTGCTAACCTAGACTATAGCGTTTCCGGTGGTAATTTAGCAGATGGCGACTCACTTGCTGCTGCAGGTACAGTAGCAATCAGCGACACAGGTGCTTTCACCTATGCTGCTGGCACAGCTCCTACAGGTGTTACCTTCACAGACAAGGATAATGGCGACGGAACTCTCACAATCACCGCTACTGCTGATGACACAGCTTCAGTTGCTGACGCTGAGAAGTGGGATGGCGTTTCTATCACCTACAGCAATAGTGCTGCTAGTGACGGAGCAGGCGGATACAATGCTGTTGCTGCTTCAAGCGGAACAATCGATACAGCTGGCGAGAAGCTAACTCTTCAAATCGGTGCTAACGGCGCTGCAGACCAGAAGGTTTCTCTTGCAGTTTCTGACCAGAGCACAGCAGGTCTAAAGCTAAGCGCTATTTCTGTTAAGACTCAGGATAACGCTAATGCAGCTATAGCTTCTATCGACTCAGCTATTAACACTGTTTCCGGCACACGTGCTACTCTTGGTGCTCTTCAGAATCGTCTTGAGCACACCATCAACAACTTGTCAGCTACTTCTGAGAACCTGACAGCTGCTGAGAGCCGTATCCGTGATACCGACATGGCTAAGGAAATGATGAACTTCACAAAGTCCAACATTCTTCAGCAGGCTTCACAGGCAATGCTTGCTCAGGCAAACGTTCAGCCTCAGTCTGTTCTACAGCTACTCGGTTAATCGAATTTTTGCGAATAAGGATTTTAACCCCGCACCTTACGGTGCGGGGTTCCTTTTTGTGTTTTACTTTTGTAAACAAAGAAACCGTGCGCTGCGCACGGTTTCTTTGTTTATTTAAGCTTATCCATTATAATGTTTGGAATTCTTGTTAAAGGTGCTTGCTTTTCAACGGCACCGATATTAAATGCAACCATTGGCATTCCGTAAACTATGCAGCTTTCCTTGTCCTGCCCTATTGTATAAGCGCCTGCCTTGCGCATTTTGAGCAGTCCCTTTGCGCCGTCTGCACCCATACCTGTGAGGATTGCGCCGATTGCTTTTTTCCCCGCTATATCTGCGACGCTATCAAACAGCACATCAACTGAGGGGCAATGTCCGCTTACCCTGTCGCCCTGTGCGCATTTGACGTAATAGCCCTGTGTGTCACGGGCAAGGCGCATATGATACTCCCCTGCCGCAATGAGAACTCTGCCGGGCTTGAGCCTGTCGCCGTTTTTCGCCTCTTGCACCTCCATTTTGCAGATACGGTTGAGCCTAGTGGCGTACATATTTGTAAAGCCTGCCGGCATATGCTGAACTATAAGGATTGGAGGAGTGGTTTCGGGCAGGTTTTGGATTACAACCTGCAGGGCATCTGTGCCTCCTGTTGAAGCGCCTAAGGCAATCACAGTGTCCCTGTGCTTGAGCATATTGGGTGCTGCGAAAAACTGAGTACCTGTTAGGGTGTCAGGGCGAATACGTCCGCCTGGTGTGACCTTGGCATTCTTTGCAATTTTTATCTTACCGCAAAGCTCCTTTGCGAAAATTCGCATATCATCACTGGTTTTCACCACAGGCTTTTTTACAAAGTCAACTGCCCCTGCGTCAAGGGCTTGAAATGCACTCACAGGCATTGCCGATACAACAACCACAGGAACGGGAGTTTTCGGAATGAGTTTTTTAAGAAAATCGATGCCGTTGAGCTTTGGCATTTCCACGTCAAGCGTAACAACATCGGGCTTTAGTTGATGTATTTTATCTTCGGCTTGAAAAGCATCGCCTGCGGTGGCAATGACCTCAATACTTGGGTCCTCGCTTATTGCCCTTGAGAGTGTTTCGCGAAATAAAATGGAGTCATCGACTACTAGCACTCTGATTTTAGGCATAGCACTACCTCCTACTTCCTATATACTGCCGGCTTAATATACTTATACTTAGTGGCATCCCTTGCTATGCTTTCGGCGTGACCAATGTATAAGTAGCCTCCCTCCTTGTGTGCGCCGTAAAATCGGTTGACAAGTGCGGTCTTTGTGGGGAGGTCAAAGTAAATCATTACATTACGGCATAAAATCAAGTCATACGGCTTGAAAAATGAAATTTTGTCCATGAGGTTGAAGGTCTTAAATTCAATTTCACTTCTGAGCTTTGGTGAAATTTGATATTTGTCACCCTCCTGCTTGACAAAGTACTTTTTTAGCCATGCGGGAGGAATATCCTTCATTCCGTCAGCATTATAAACGCCCGCTTTTGCTATATCAAGGACACGCTGAGAAATATCGGTGGCTAATATGCTCACCTTCCACAGTGATTTGCGAGCGCCAAAGTAATCGTCGATTACCATTGCAAGGGTGTATGGTTCCTCACCTGATGAGCATCCTGCACTCCAAATGCGAATTTCACGATCCTTGTTGTTTTGCTCGAAGTAGGGCAGTACCTCCTTGCGTAGGTATTCAAAATGCTCAGGTTCGCGCATAAAATATGTGTGGTTGGTGGTGAGCTTGTTTATTAGGGTAATGAGTTCATTACCCGATTTATCATTCAAAATCCAGTTTAGAAAGCTGTTATAGTCGCTATAACCCTTTTCGGCGAGTACATTGCTTAGCCTGCCCTCTATAAGGGTGCGTTTTCGCGCAAGGTTTATGCCATAGTTGGTTTGTACAAAATTAACCAGCCTTTCAAACTCGCTATCGCCAATCTTTAACGTAAAAATCATCCTTTCGAGGTACTTTACCTTTAGTCAAACGCTTCCATTTTATCGTCAAACAGAAGCTTTGCAGGGTCAAGAATAAGCTTAATTCCGTCGCTTGAGCGAACTATGTACTTAATGTATCTGCTGGAGTTTACGCTGTTGTACTCGGGCGTCTTGGATATGTCGTTTTCGGTGATGCTAAGCACTTCGCTTACCATGTCAACTATAATCCCAACGGACATATCATTGACCTCAATGGTAATGATAGAGGTGTGCTCGTTATAGTCAATTTCGTCCTTGCCAAAGCGCCCTCTTATGTTTATAACCGGAATAATCTTACCACGCAAGTTGATTACGCCCTTGATATATGAAGGGAGTTTTGGAAGTTCCGTTATATGCTGCATTGAGATAATCTCAATTACATGGGATATTTCCATTCCATAGATTTGCTCATCGATAAAAAAGGTAAGTACCTTTTCCTTTTCTTCGAGATTAGCCGTTGCACTGCTAAGAGCAGTATTTACTAATGTACTCATAATTACCCCTCCTATTTGTGGTTTAGTAGTTTGCGATGCAGTTAACTACATCAAGGATAAGGCTTATTGTGCCATCGCCCTTTATTGTACAGCCGGAAATGCCCTGCTGCTTGATATTGTATTTGTTAAGGAAGGTGGGGAACGGCTTTACTACAACCTGCTGCTCGCCTATGAGCTTGTCTGCCAGCATACATACTGCCTTGTCCTCTGCCTCCACAAGAATGATTATTCCATCGTCTATTTCAGTAATTTTGGTGTCAATATCGTAGACACTGTGTAGGCGCAAAATTGGGTAGCATACGCCGCGGATTAGTATCATTTCACCCTGTTCGGTGTCATTGATAATCTGACTGCTCTTAATCTTAAAGGATTCACGGATTGAAGAAATCGGGATTGTGAATATGCTATTGCCCACAGAAATCTCCATACCGTCTATAATTGCAAGAGTGAGCGGAATCTTGATTATGAAGCTTGTGCCCTTGCCCTTCTTGCTTTCAACGCTTACAGTGCCTCCGACCTTTTCGATATTCTTCTTAACAACATCCATTCCGACTCCTCTGCCGCTGAATTCGGTAACTTGCTCGTTAGTGGAGAATCCGGGGAGGAGAATCATATTGAATATTTCTTTTTCGCTGTATTCAGATTCAGGCTTGTTCAAAAGCCCGTTTGCCGCTGCCTTTTTGAGCACCTTTGCGGCGTCAATTCCTCTGCCGTCATCGGATACGACGATTATTACCTCGCCTGATGCGTTTTCAGCGGAGATAGTGACAACGCCTGTCTCAGGCTTGCCTGCTGCTATACGATCTGCAGTGCTGCTTTCAATGCCGTGATCCATACAGTTGCGGACAAGGTGCATAAGTGGGTCGTTGAGGTTGTCGATAATGGACTTGTCCACTTCGGTTTCCTCACCCTCGAATACAACATCAACGTCCTTGCCAAGCTTAATCTTCATGTCACGCACAATGCGGTTGAGCTTCTGGAATACGCCCTTTAGAGGCACCATGCGGATTGACATTACTATGTCCTGTAGCTCGTCAGTGAGCTTGCGCAACTGACGTGAGGACTTTTGGAAATTATCAAGCTGTAAGCCTGTAAGGTCGGGGTTTGAAATAACCATTGACTCAGTCATGATGATTTCGCCCACTATGTCATGCAGCTGATCAAGCTTATTTAGGTTTACGCTGATAAGGGATTGCTTGCCTGCCTTTGAGGAGGTAATTCGATTATTGAGTTGTTCAATATTTGGATTTGTGGTATTATTATCAGTAGCAGCTGTCTGCTGTGTAATGCTTGATGAATTGGCAGACTCCTTCTTAGCAGGAGCTTGCATATCAAGCACTTCATAAGACTGAACGTTTACTGCTTCTTCAATAAGCTTTAGTATGGTATCCTTATCAGTATGTGATCTAAATATAATGATAAAGCCATTTTCAATGATGTCCTTAGATGAATCAGCATTAACCTCAATATCGGAGGGGTAGTATTCAAGATGAGCACACTCGTCCTTAATTTTTGTTATAAGTAGGAATGCACGCAGGTTTTCCATTTTGCAACCCTCGTCAAAAAATACTCTGACGGTTGTAAGGCTGTCAACGTGATTAGGGGTATTTTCTTTTTTAGCTTCATTCTGAGCAGTTGGAGCTTCCGGCTGTTTTAGTTCAGGCTTAGCAGTTGTAGCATCCCCTGCATTGCCGCTTTTAAGAGTTTCAGTATATTCGTGAAGTTTTGCCTTCATTTCAGTGGTGTCACGCTCTTGGTAGTCATCGCTTTGCATTAGCTCAATTTCAGCCTTAAGAAAATCAGAGGCTTGGAATACAAAGTCATACAAATGATTTGCGTTTCCGGCAATGGACGGGTCCTCTCTGATGATGAAGAACATGTCCTCAAGCGCATGAGTAAGTGTTGATGTCATCTCTAAACCCATCATTGCTGATGAGCCCTTGATAGTGTGCATTATTCGGAATATTTCATTAATATCCTCACCAGTAAAACTTCCGCTTTTTTCTGTGCGCAAAAGTATTTCATCAAGCTGCTCGAGTAATGTGTTAGTTTCAAAGATATACATATCCAGCATCGCTTCCATACCAGATTCAAACCTGCTCATATAACTCAACCCTTTCAAGACTATATAGTAAGCCCACCCGCGGTGGTTAAAAAACTTATACTTCCTTACTATTATTATATATCATTTTTCGAATAACTACAATAGCAACGAAAATAATTCGTAATAAATTAACTTATCATTTATTTTGACGATATAATATATGATTCTAATTTTTTCTTTGTTTTGGAGGACATATGCCGAGTATTCAACAAATTCCTAATCTTTTAGCCACAAAGTCTGTGGCTCAATCCGTCCGCCCTGCTGACCAAAACGCTCCCCCTTTTACTCTTGATGGTTTTAGTAGGATTGAGGGAAACAAGGCTGCGGATAATTCAACTTCAAAGCAGTCCTCCTATTCGGATATGGGAGGGCTTTCCGAGCGAACGCCTCTTGCGATAGCTAAAAATCCTGCTCTTAGCTCACAGCTGCTGAAAAACCTGTTAAGCGATGAGGTTATCTCTCAACTTAGGGCTTCGGGGAATGGCGCTCTTGCTGAACAGCTACTGGATTTGGCAAAGGCAATTTTCCTTGACGGGGAAAACCTTCCCGGGGAAATGCAATCGCAGTTTGAAGAGGCGACGATTTTCAAGGGCGAGCTTTTTGATGCTTTAAGGGGGCTAATGGGGCAATCTGACCAAATGCGCACAGCAATTGCGTCAGTGCTAAAGGCTTACTCCCAGTCCCAGTCGGCGGCGGATATACTAAACACCCTTTCAGGTAACTTCAGCTATTTTTCACAGCTTTTTGCGCAAAACGGAGACCTTTCACAGCGTTTATCGCAGCTTTCAGCTCAATTTGCCGAGGATGGTGCGGCGCAAAACTTTAGCGCTCTTAAAACCTTAGCGCAAGGGCTACTCACGGAAATGAACCAAAGTGTGCTTGCTAACGACACAACAAGGTCGCTTTCCTCTTTAGTAATACATAATCTATCTAGGTATAACGATAATCCTACCTTGCTTGCTCAAAGCATGGATAAGCTGCTTGATCTCGTTGACGATGAAGTACAAGCTGCGCAGTTAAAGTCTATATTTACACGCTTGCTTTTTAGCGGCGAAAAGAACACTGAGCAAGTTTCTCACGGCACTACAAGCCATACGCAACCAAAGGTAGCAATTGGGTTTAGTCGTGCGGCGGAGTTTTTATCTCGCAATCTTTCACAGCCAAGCTTTGTGGATGCCCTTGTGCAAGGTGGCTTATCTGACAAGCTTGCAAATGTGATTTCACAGCTGCGTGATGGGCAAATAGGGGGCATGGATGCGCTAAAGGCGGCGCTTTCCTCGATATTGTCGGGGGATGAAGCGGCACTTGTATCCTCACGGTTAATGCGTGAGCTAGGGCAAATGTCCGACCTTGAAACCCTTATTGGCAACTTGAACTTACTCTTGCGCAATATGCCTGAGGATAATGTGCGGCAAAGTATGTTTGATGTGTTTATGGGTGCAATTAATACCCTTAGGGACTCTGATGAACTTCGCATGACTGCACAGCAAAACTTTGACACTTCATCGCCCATGAAGGCGCTTGCGGAGTTTTTGCAAAACAATATACATCGAGATGCACCGTCTATAACAGGATTTAGCGCAGGAGCAATGGTGCAAAGCCTACTTACCGCCCCAGGTGCATATACACCCCTACTGCATATGCTTTTGCCCGCCGAATATAAGGACAAGCAAGCCTTTGGGGAACTTTGGGTGGACAACAACGAGGAATCAGTAGGTAAGGACAGCTATCACTTTTTCCTGACCTTTAATGTTGAAGAAATAGGCAGCTTTGAGCTGGATTTATATGCTTATGGAAGTGAGCTTTCGGCGTCACTTCTTTGCCCTCCGGATTACATAGAACATTTTGAGGGGATGGCATTAAACATAGCAAAGGTATGCTCAAAGTCAGGGTTTAGCTTAGGTACGCTTAATATCTCCCCACTTCAAAAGCAAAAGGATTTGCTTGAGGTGTTCCCTAAACTATCACAAAGGAGGCTTGGGCTGGATGTCAAAGTATAATAAGGTGTCACAGTCAGCTGTTGCGCTAAAATACAACCCCGAAAAGGATACCGCCCCTGTGGTGGTCGCTTCAGGGCATGGTTATATTGCAGAGAAAATCATTTCCATTGCCGATGAAAATGGAGTCCCTGTATATCGTGATGACAGCGCCACTGCGCTGCTCACCATGCTTGAAATCGGTAAGTCAGTGCCAGTGGCGCTGTTTAGCGTCGTTGCGGCAATATATATCGAAATTTTGAAAGCGTCTGCTGAAATCGACACTCCCAATAACCCAAATAAAAGCTAAATCATGCGAATTACCGCAAGCCCCTCCTCGATTACTACCTTGCATCGGCTATATTCTCCTTCTACATTGAGCACAGAGTTTGATATAGCGACCTTCACATTGGGGTAAAGAATCCTTTTTGCGGTGACACTAAGCCCCTGCTTGCCGTCTATACTCTCATCAATTTCTCTAATGCGGTGCATTATCGGGTTTTTCTCGATAGTGCGCTGTATTTTTGTGTTCTTAACTGATTTTAGCATTTCCTCTCGCTCGGGAGGAAGAGTGCCTGTTCTTGCTTTAATGTCGTTTAGATATTCAACCGCTTGATCGATACGGAAAATTTCTTCGTTCATTTCCTCCAATTTTCTCTCAAGATGACGCTTTTCCTCAACTACAAGGGCAAAGTCGCCAATGGTTAGGTGTGTATGCGAATACGCCTTTGAGCCGATATAGTTGGCGGTGATATTTTTTGTTACGATGCATTGCCCGCCGATTATGCTGCCTGGATTACCTATAACATTAAGCTCGCCTTGGCTATTGAGATTGCAGTTTATAAGAGAATCCGCTTTCACGTCACCCTTAGCGTTAATAGTGCAGTTTTCCGCAAACTTGATGTCAATATTTCCCTTTGAAATAAGCTTGGAATTAACACAACCGCTACGGATAGTTATATTCCCGCCGGAGTCAATTGTAGCACCGTAAACCATGCCACGGATTGTGACATTGCCCTTTGCTTTAATAAGGTAGCCCTCGCCCACGTTTTGGGTGACTACAACCTCACCTATAAAATCGATGTTCCCTGTGGCAACTCCAACGTCGTCCTTTATCGTGAAAGTGGATTCAATG
>CAZLMF010000038.1:0-16074 GCA_964560565.1 uncultured Oscillospiraceae bacterium | reverse complement strand
ACCATTATACGGTCGCTTATGCTAAGTAGTACATCTAAATCTTCGCCGATAAACATAACCGCAACGCCGTTTTTCTTTTCCTCATTTATCAAGTCATACACCTGATAGGAAGCGCCAATATCAAGCCCACGAACGGGATATGCTGTAATAAGTAGCTGCGGCGATAGCTGAATCTCTCTTCCTAGCAGCACCTTTTGTATATTTCCCCCTGAAAGCTTTTTAACCTCGTGGTACATTGAGGGGGTTTGTATGTCGTATTTCTTTATTATATCCTGTGAAATGCGCTTTGAGTTTTTGCGGGAAATGAACATACCCTTATCGTTGTAATAGTCCTTTAGTAGAATATTATCTATAATGCTCATTCCGCCTATAAGTCCCATTCCTAGCCTATCCTCGGGAACAAAGCTCACTCGTATGCCCTTTTGGATAATCGTTCTGGGGTTAAGCCCGATTATTTCCTCACCTTTGAACTTAGCACTTCCATTTTCAACGGTCATAAGACCTGCTATTGCTTCGCATAGCTCCTTTTGACCACTGCCCGCAATTCCTGCAACGCCAAGAATTTCGCCTGAATATAGCTCAAAGGACATATCCTCAATCGCCTTATGTGCGCCCTCTCGGTCCCTGTTCTCTACTGTAAGCCCCTCTACTTTAAGCATTAGCTTGCGATTTTCTTCGTCAACTGCAAGTCGCTCAATCTCAAGGGAAACAGGTCTGCCCACCATCATTTCAGTAAGCTCCTTAGGGGAGGTTTCAGCGGTGTTTACAGTCGCAATGCTTTGCCCCTTACGCAAAACAGTAATGCGGTCGGATATTTCCATTACCTCGTTTAGCTTATGGGTGATAATGACGATTGCACAGCCCTCATTGCGCATATTGCGCAATATCTCAAAAAGATTTCTAATCTCTTGAGGTGTGAGTACGGCAGTAGGCTCGTCAAGAATTAGAAGCTTTGCGCCGCCGTAAAGCACCTTTACTATCTCAACTGTTTGCTTTTGGGATACAGACATGTTGTAAACACGCTGTTCAAGGTCGCATTTTAGTGTATAGCGCTCGCAAATAGCTTTTACATCTTCTTTTAGCTTGCGTGGTTTGAAAAGAAAGGTGTTCACCCTACCAAGTACTATGTTTTCGAGGGCAGTAAATGCCTCAACAAGCTTAAAGTGTTGGTGAATCATTCCTATGCCCGATCTTATTGCATCAATGGGCGAGCTTATATGAAGAGGCTCGCCCTCCACTAATATTTCACCGCTATCAGGGGAATAAATCCCTGAAAGCATATTCATAAGTGTACTCTTACCCGAGCCGTTTTCGCCGAGAATAGCGTGGACTTCCCCCTTGTTGACGGAGAAATTCACATCCTTATTAGCAACAACCGTGCCAAATGTTTTAGTTATTCCTTTAAGCTCCACATAAGGGCTGAGGGCTTGTTCCATTTCTACCTCCAAATTATATGCTGATACTTTCAAGTGCAAGGACTCCCCTTTTAAGCAAAGTCCTTGCACTTGAGCCCTTCGCTTATGCGAAGGGTTCAGCGCTTGCCTTATAGCAAAACCCCCATTTGGGGGTTTTGTCAAATAAACAGCCTAAGTTTCTACTTTACAGAGCCAATAACATTGCTAACAAGCCAATCAAGATTTAGCATTTCATCATCAGTTAGCTCTTCGCCCTCTGCAACGCGTACAGTACCCTCATTGTCAGAGATAGGGCCCTGGAACACGTCAAAGCCTTCAGCAAACTTTGCTTCAGCGGCTGCAACTGCCTCAGCTGTGCCCTCTGCGCAATTTTCGGTAAGGGTGTCAAGCTTAACTACACCAGTACCTAAGTCGCCCCAGTATACATCGTTCTTCCATGTGCCATCAACGATTGATTGAACAGCAGGAATCATATATACACCCCAATCCCAGATAGGAGCAGTCAAATAGCCGTTAGGAGCAGCATATGGAGTTGGGCTGTTGTAGCCGATTGTCCACTTGCCAGCTTCCTCAGCAGCAATCTGAGGGGATGTGGTATCCTGATGCTGTGCGATTACATCGCAGCCACTGTTTAGCAGCTCAATTGCAGCTGCCTTCTCAGTTGTTGGGTCGTACCATGTATTAGTCCACTTAACCTCAACGGTTGCTTCAGGATTTACTGATGCAACGCCAAGTGCGAAAGCGTCAAGTCCACGTACACACTCAGCGATAGGCATTGCTGCAACATAACCGATTTTATCAGTTTCTGTTCTAAGCCCTGCAACTATACCTGATAGGTAGCGCATCTGATATATTCTTCCGAAGTAGGAAGCCATATTTTCGGATGTTTCAAAGCCTGAGCAATGGAAGAAGTATACATCGGGGAATTCCTCTGCAACTTCCTGTGTGTATGGCAAGAAGCCATAGCTTGTAGAGAATATAACATTACAACCCTGGTCGATAAGGTCACGAATCTTTGCTGCGCAGTCAGATGTTTCAGGAACGTTCTCAACAATTAGAGTTTCAACACCAAACTTCTCTTCAACTGCAAGTCTTCCCTGGTTCTGAGCGTATGTGTAGCCCTCGTCGCCCGGTATACCAATGTAGACAAATCCAATCTTTAGATCCTCGACTGGAATACCTCCTGTTGCATCGCCTGATGCTGCATCTCCTGATGAATTAGATGCATCTCCTGAAGCCTTGCTTGAACTTGTTTCATCACCGCCGCAAGCAGTAAGTCCAATAGTCATGGCTGCTGCTACGATTAGTGCAAGTAATCTCTTCTTCATTTTTTCCTCCTCATAATTTTCAATAATCTATTCTCCAAGGATGAATATTTTTATCCATCACTCGCTGAATACAATTTTACCCTCGTCCATGCTCTTTATTACCGCTAAGGATTTAAGGTTAATACCTTCACTGCGCACAAGCTTGCCACCCTCTTGAAAACCCTTTTCAATGACAATACCAGCTCCGCTAAGCGTTGCGCCCGATTGCTTAACAATGTCTGCAAGTGCCAAAAGCGCACTGCCCTTTGCAAGGAAATCGTCTATTATCAGTATTCTGTCATCAGTGTGCAAAAACTTTGCCTCCACCATTACATCATAGCTTGTCCCCTTTGTAAAGGAGGTGACGGGGGATTTTAGGATTTCTCCCTCTAGGTTCTTAGAAAACGCTTTTTTAGCAAATACCACTGGCACATTAAAATACTGTGCAGCAATGCTTGCAATTGCAATTCCAGATGCCTCAATTGTAAATATTCGCGTTATATTCAAGTCACCAAAAAGTCTGTAAAATTCCTTGCCTATATCATTTAATAGCGAAATATCAAGCTGATGATTTAGAAAACTGTCAACTTTGAGAACGTTTCCACCACGAACAATTGCATCTTTGATTATGCGCTGTTTAAGTAATTCCATTTTAGAATAACCACGCCCTTCCGACAATATCTAAATCATGCTTTCACACCAAACGAAAGCAATACACTTTTTATTATACACTCTGCGGCAAATTTAGAACATATTCAATTTGTCCATTTTTGTTACACGAATTTTACATAAATTTATCGAAATAGTCATACAAGTTCATCAATTAAATCAATGGCTTCATATAAACTTGCTACTTTGGCAAATGATAGGCGCTCTACTTCAAGCGATGGTTTCTTAATATCGGGCACAACTATGACACGAATACCTGCTGCATAAGCGGCACGAATTCCGTTTTCGCTATCCTCGAGCACAATGCATTCATCAGGGCGTAAGTTAAGCCTTTTCGCCGCTAAAAGAAAAATATCCGGCGCAGGCTTGCCATTTTCAACTTCATCACCGCAGGCAAGCACCTCAAAGCGGTCAAGTATCCCAGCCTTAGTAAGGTTGCGCCTTGCTCCTGCGCTTGAAGTTGATGTCCCGACCGCCTTGCGTATTCCAGTAATATCAAGGTAATCAAGCAGCGGCAACAGCCCCTGTTTTAAGCCAATCCCTTGCTTATCAATTATATCAAGTATTTTACCCCGTGAGCGCTCATGAAGGGTTTCAAAAGGTATTTCATCGTCGTATGCACTATAATAAAGCTCCCTCATGCTTTGCTTGTTCATTCCAATGGCTTTATGCATGAATTCATCGCTTATATCAATTCCAAGTTCCTTTGCTCCATGCTTCCAACCAATAAGCGCTATGCGCTCGGTATCGAGCATAAGTCCGTCCATATCAAATATTACAGCTTTAAGTGCCAAATAATCACCCCTGTCAACGGTATAATGATAGCATAACAGCTTTTAGTTTGCAACAGAAAAATAAGTATAATCAATATAACGTTTGCATTATAACGGGTTTTATTGTATAATTATCGCAGAATATTTGATTATGATAATATGATCTGGTTCACTTTATTAATATTAAGATAAAGATTTCGGAGGAACAACAAGCATGAAAATTGCTGTTATCGGATTAGGGCTTATCGGAGGCTCAATTTGTCGAGCAATAAAGGCATATACAGGGCACACTGTCCTTGGTATGGACATTGACGAGCAAACCTGCCAAAGCGCTCTTTCAAGTGGCGCTGTTGACAGGCTCATAACCACAGATGAGCTTGACGAGGCCGACCTTACAGCAGTCTGTCTATATCCAATGCTTACCATTGACTTTATTGAGAAGTATGCAAGCGCATTTCGCAAGGACACAATAGTAATTGACGTGTGCGGAATTAAAACTAAAATAATGGAAAAGTGTGAGCCGTTGCTTGAAAGTAAGGGAATCACTTTTATTGGCACGCACCCCATGGCAGGTCGTGAATTTTCAGGTTTTGATTATTCTAAAGCTGAGCTTTTTGAGGGTGCAAGCTTTATTATTACCCCCGGTGAAAATACCCCACAGCACGCATTATTCGTGGTTTCTATGTTGGCTGAACAGCTGCGCTTTGGCAAGATAGTTGAGACTACACCCAAAGACCACGATAGAATTATCGCTTTTACCTCACAGCTTGCGCATATCGTTTCAAACGCCTATATAAAGAGCCCGTCACTAAAGTTCCAACGTGGATTTTCCGCAGGTAGCTTCCTTGATTTAACTAGGGTTGCAAAGCTTAACGAAAATATGTGGGCAAGCCTATTTATGCTTAATAAGGACGCTCTTTTGTACGAGATAAATACAATTCTTGAGCACCTAAACGACTACAAGTCAGCGCTTGAAAATGATGACCTTGAGCGGTTGCGCAATGCTTTGCGTGAGGGCAGCCAGCTTAAGGAAGAAAGTTTGCAAAGCTGATGCTTGGATATATACAGCCATTTAAGCCTGAGCTTAAATGTAAGGAGCTCGACATCTACAAGGCTATTTACTGTGGACTATGCAAGTCCTTAGGCAAGCTTTTCGGCGGCGCTGCAAGGCTAACCCTAAGCTATGACTTTGCTTTTTTAGCACTGCTTCATATGTCGGTCAATGACACAACCGCAAGCTTTAATAAATCCCCTTGCATTGCTCATCCTTATAAGAAAACGCCTTATGCGCTTTCAAATGAAGCCATTGAGTATTCAGCAATGACAGCTGCAATGACAATTTACTACAAGCTAAAGGACAATATTATCGACCACCGCTTTTTTGGCAAACTGCCATCAGCTTCACTTCTTCCCTTTGCAAAATCAGCCTTTAAGAAGGCAAGTAAAGCATACCCCGAGCTTGCAGAGGAAATCGGTAAATATATCGCACAGCAGGCAACCCTCGAGCGTGAGGGCTGCGCAAGCCTTGACCAGGCGGCAGAGCCTACTGCCATGATTATGGCAGCTATTGCGCAGGGTATAAGTCAGGATGAAAAACAGCGCTTTGTACTAAATCGTTTCGGATATCAGCTTGGCAGATGGATTTACTTCACAGATGCCCTTGATGATATGGAAGAGGACAGAAAATCCCGCTCCTACAATCCCTTGCTTATGCAAAACATCGATGACATCGACAAGGTAAAGGAGCTTGCAAGGGGCAGTATAAACCTCACAGCAGGTGAAATGTCTCTTTGCTATTCACTTTTGCGCCTTGGAGCGTATAAGCCAATACTCGATAACATATTATATCTTGGACTTCCAAATACCTTAGAGAAAATAATACAAGGACGAAAGGACAGTAGAAATGAACAACGATCCATATAGCATTCTAGGCGTAAGTCGAAATGCCTCCGATGATGAAATCAAAGATGCCTATCGTGAGCTTGCGAAAAAGTATCACCCCGATAATTATGATGCAAGCCCGCTAAATGATCTTGCGAAAGAGCGTATGCAGGAGATAAATGCCGCATATGATGAAATAACCAGAACGCGAAAAGCCTCCAGAGGTGCTAATAACAGCAACACCTACGGCGGTACAGGTGGCGGCTATTCAAGCTCGAGCAGTTACTACTCAATTCGCACTCTTATTCAAAACCGCCAGCTTGAGCAAGCGGATTCACAGCTTGAACAAGTGCCGGAGATTCAGCGTGACGCTGAATGGTACTTCTTAAAGGGCAGTGTATGCTATTCAAGAGGATGGATAAACGAAGCATATCAGTATTTTTCACGTGCCTATCAGCTAAACCCCTCCAATCCCGAATATGCTTCTGCATTTAAACAAATGTCAAGCAGGAGAGCAGGCAATATGGCAGGCAACCCTTATGGAGGCTATCGCACCACGCATACCGGCGGAGGCTGCTCGGGCTGCGATATGTGTTCAGGGCTTTTATGTGCAGATTGCTGCTGTGAATGTATGGGCGGAGATTTGATTGCATGCTGTTAGTAAGGAGTGTAGATTGAAGAAGCTAAGCTATAATGTTGCTCTTGGCGGCTTGATATCCGCCCTTAGCATACTGATAATGTTTTTGACAGGCATTATCCCCTTCGGAGTTTATGCTTTTCCTGCAATTGCAGGTGCAGTATTGGTGGTAATCGCCATTGAATCGGGCTTTAAGTGGTCACTTTTGGCGTATGGTGCGGTTGCACTTCTATCCCTCTTAATCACCCCCGATATTGAAGCAAAGATGTTGTTCATCTTTTTCTTTGGCTACTATCCCACCCTCAAAGCAAAGCTCGAATCCATTAAGCTCCGTGCACTTGAGTGGCTGGCAAAACTCCTCGTCTTTAATGCAAGTGTGGTAATCGCATACTTAATTATAATTCAAATTGTGGGATTTGATATTGTCACAGAAAACCTTGGGGATTTCGGCAAGTGGGCGCCCCTTGTGGTGCTTGCAGCCGCAAACTTCACCTTTGTGATTTACGACATTGCCCTTACAAGAGTAATTTCAACTTATATGCATTTTAGACCGAGAATAACGAAAAGGTTTAAGTAGATATTTTACACCAAAAACCAAAACCGCCGCTGAGAATGATTCTCAGCGGCGGTTTGTTAATTTTCAACTATGGTATATGTTTCGTCCTCACTTAGCTCTTGAAACTTGCCATCTAAGTATATGCGCAACTCATCATCTATGATATAAGTGCGTTCGGAGCTTTTAGCGTTTTCATCGTTTCGCTGCCTAAGCCTTTCAATCCGCAAATTCTCACTCGTGCGGATATAAATCAACTCACAGGGTATTCCCTTGTCCGCAAAGTAGCTTAATGCCCTTGCACGTTCAGCCCTTGTCCAAAGGCCAATGTCAAGTATCGAGCTTGTGCCGCTTTCATATAACTGCACAGCTAAACCAAACAAGTAATCCAAGCATCTAGCGACGGTTTGGTCATGCTTATCGCCTAAACAACTATCGAATAGCTTCAACATAAGCTCATCACAGGAAAGTATAACCGCAGATGACTTTGCCTTTAGCTTATTTGCATAATAGGTTTTGCCGCTTCCCACCTTGCCGCATAGGAGTGTTACCTTTGCCATATTTACCACCTCAATTAAACGAATCTAGCTTTACCCTTCTAAGAGCAAGCACTATCACAGGGATAAATATAAGCTGAATAGCAATGCCGGGGAGTGCGGTAGCCACAGAAGTTAGCACTGATGCAACCTTTGGCACATCAAGACCTAATATATTGCCTGCAACAATAAGCACAAGAGCATACACTACTCTGCCGCTTACCATTGCTATAATTAGACTTAGGTAAACGTTAAGCTTTTTGCTGAGCAGTCCTGCAACAAGCCCGTAAGCCGCAAGCTCAAAAATCATGAATATTAGTATTGGCATTGGGGGCATCCCTGTAATAATAAAACTTAGTAACGGAGTTAAAACTCCTATAAAAGCGCCGTAAAAATGCCCGAGTAGAAGCCCTGCAAGCAGCACAGGGATATGCATTGGAAGTAAAATTTGCCCCGATTGCGGGCCGAATGCGTGGAAAATCTGTGGTAGCACAAGTCCGAGTGCTGCTCAAAGGCTTTTAGTAGCATCGGAATGGACTTATCCTCGTCGATAAACCACTTTCCGCCCTTCTCGTATTCGGGGAACCTCATGCACCCAAATCCAAGTGCTGAAATCTTTTCTCCTGTTTTTCCAAAATCTCTGTACTGCATATCTTAGTCCTTTCTGGCTTTTGCTTTTTTCTTTCGTTGTTGCTTCATTCTTGCTCTTTTTGCTGAATTAGGCTTTGGGTGGGCTTGCTTTTTTGCCTCTTGTGCTATTTTAATTGCCCTTGCGTCACCCTGCCTGGGTTTAATCAAGCATTTGCTGTCATATCCAACAAGGTCAAGTCTGCCTGCTTGCTCAAGTGCCTCATATACAAGCTTGTAGTTTTTAGGGTTTCGGTATTGTATCAGCGCACGCTGCATAGCCTTTTCATGAGGGGATTTCGGGACATATACCTCCTCCATGGTTCTAGGGTCAAGCCCTGTGTGGTACATACAGGTTGATAATGTCCCAGGGGTGGGATAGAAATCCTGCACCTGCTCAGGATTGTAGCCCATATCTCTTAGGTAAAGCGCAAGCTCAATGGCTTCTTTAAGGGTTGAGCCCGGGTGACTTGACATAAGATATGGCACAAGAAACTGCTTCATTCCAAGCTTTTCGTTAATCTCATAGTATTTCTTGACAAAGCGGTCGTAGACAGCACGCTTGGGCTTGCCCATTTTATCGAGCACCTTGCTTGATATATGCTCCGGCGCAACCTTTAGCTGACCGCTTATATGGTACTTGCAAAGCTCGTTAAAAAACTCCTCGTTTGGGTCGTTTATTAAGTAGTCATAGCGTATCCCAGAGCGGACAAATACCTTCTTAACATTCGGTAGCTCTCGTAGCTCTCGCAATAACTTCAGATAGTCAGTATGGTCGATTTTAAGCTGCTTGCAAGGTGTTGGGAACAGGCACTGCTTATCCACGCAAACACCGTGCTTTACCTGCTTATCACATGCCCTGTGGCGGAAGTTTGCGGTAGGGCCTCCTACATCATGTATATATCCCTTAAAGTCAGGCTCCCAAATCAGCTTTTCAGCCTCGGAAATTATTGACTTATGGCTGCGTGCTTGAAGCACTCGACCTTGATGGAATGTCAGAGCGCAAAAGCTGCAATTCCCAAAGCAGCCGCGATTGCTAATTAGGCTGAACTTAACCTCATTTATAGCAGGGATACCCCCCTGCGCCTCGTAAATGGGGTGATAATCACGCATATAAGGCAAGGAATAGGAGCTATCAAGCTCGGGTTCGCTAAGGGGCGCTTGCGGTGGGGTTTGCACCACATATATATCACCGTATGGCTCGACTAGTGTGCGTCCTGTGACCGAATCCATGTTGCGGTATTGCACCATAAAGCTTTGGGCATAGGTGCTCTTTGACTTTGAGATTTCCTCATAATCAGGTAGAACAATCGGCTGATAAGGACGTGACTTATCATGAGTTTTATAGACTGTTCCGCGGACAAAGGTGATTTCATCGATAGGTAAACCACTTTCTAAAGCTTGAGCTACCTCAACTATTGGGCGCTCACCCATACCATATACAATTAAATCTCCACCTGATTCAATCAGGATAGACTTGCGCACCGAGTCCGACCAGTAGTCATAGTGGGCAAAACGGCGCAGGCTTGATTCAAGTCCGCCGAATATTATCGGCACTTTGCCGTATGCTTGCCTAACCATTTGGGAGTACACTATTGATGCCCTGTCGGGGCGGTATCCGCCCTTGCCGCCGGGGGAATAAAGGTCATCACTTCTTTTTCGCAAAGCAGCGGTGTAATGGTTTACCATGGAGTCGATATTGCCTGCTGTTATTAAAAATCCAAGGCGTGGCTTACCAAGCGCCTTGAATGCGTTTACATCTTGCCATTTTGGCTGTGCGATTATGCCAATCTTAAATCCTGCCCTCTCAAGCACCCTGCCTATAACAGCTGCACCAAAGGAGGGGTGATCCACATAGGCATCCCCTGTAATAAGGACAAAATCGGGCTGTTCCCACCCTCTATCAAGCATGTCCTGCATGGAAATAGGCAAAAAACCCGCTTGGGTGCTTTGTGCCATTATATCAATCCTCTCATATACTAGAAATATATCTATTCGGCATTTTCTCTGATGTTGTTTTCGTCACTGTCACTTTCGTTTTTACCTTTTCTCTTGCTTTGGAGATTGTTCATAAATCGGTCGTTGAACATTATACCGACTATCCCTACCGCACCTGTCGCAAGGAATATCCCCACGCTAAGCCAAATATTCCCTCTGTCTAGGGTTGCTCCCACAAGAACAGATGACGCTATGGAGGGAATTCTTGAAAGCGTAGCAATCACGAAAAACCTCAAAGGCTTTATCGGACTTAAAGGAACGATGTAGGTGAGCATATCCTTTGGTGTTCCTGGGATAAAAAACAGTATGAATATAATCATCTCAAGTCTGCGCTCGTCCTGCATAATCTTTAGACTTGATAGCTTTTCCTCGTTTATAAAGGCAGTAACAAATGGCTTTCCCAAAAGCTTTACTAGATAAAAAGCAATGATTGAGCCAGCTAAAACTCCTATTAGGCAAAGCAAAAGCCCTTCCCACATACCAAAAAGCATTCCGCCAATTATTTCAATCGGCTCACCTGGTATGAATGCGGCAACAATTTGGATTATCCACACTCCAACATAGACAAATCTCCCCACAAAGCCGAAGGACTCAATTTGCTCTTTTAGGGCAGCACGCCCATCTTGCGTGCTGAGCTTTTTAATCTCAGGGAAAAAGTATATCGCAGCCGCTATCATTGCGGCAAAAAAGACAAGTAGAATACAAAGCTTAATAATATCGCTCTTAGTAGTTTTCTTTTTTGCTTTCACGGACATATTCATCCCCCCGATAATTATATTATACGTAAAACTACGAAAATAGCAAATAAAAAAATAACTACTTGACAAATTAGAAAGTGTAGTATATTATTAAGCTATTATTAGGATAAATGCGTTGATAGGGAATAAAGCCTTTATGCATTCTCAGAGAGCTGTCGCTTGGTGCGAGACAGTATTGCGTTTCGGTCATAACTCACCCTTGAGCATCCAAGGCGAAAGGAAATCCAAGTAGCTAAGGACGGTGTCCCCACCGTTATCAAAGGAGCACATTGATTGATGTGACTTAAGTGGCGCTTATGCGCAACAAGAGTGGTACCGCGGAGTTTTAGGCTTCGTCTCTTATGGTTTTAGAGACGAGGTCTTTTTTGTTTGTAAATATATGTTTAAGCCTTGCATTTATGCCTAATAGAATTTAAGTGAAGGAGTACTCCAATGAAAACTATCAAAATCTTTGACACTACCCTGCGTGATGGCGAGCAGTCCCCCGGTTGTTCAATGAACCTGTCAGAAAAGCTTGAGGTTGCAAGGCAGCTCGAGCGCCTTGGTGTCGATGTTATCGAGGCAGGCTTTGCGATTTCCTCCCCTGAGGACTTTGAAAGCGTGCAAGCGATAGCTAAGGCTGTTAAAAAGCCTGTCGTGGCGTCCCTTGCACGATGCGTAAAGGGCGATATTGACCGCGCATGGGAGGCTGTCAAGGTCGCTGCCCACCCTCGTATCCATGTTTTCCTTGCAACAAGCCCAATCCATATGGAATACAAGTTGAAAATCACGCCTGACGAAGCAATATCACGAATTTCTGAAATGGTGCGTTATGCACACAGTCTTTGCGAGGATATTGAGTTCTCCGCTGAGGACGCTTCCCGCAGCGATAAGGACTTTCTTGTGCAAGTATTTAACACCGCAATTGAAAGCGGCGCAACCACCATCAATATTCCCGATACGGTCGGGTATGCGACACCACAGGAAATGTTTGAGCTTACAAGCTACATTAGAGAAAGGCTTGTAAAGCCCGAAAACGTCACAATATCCGTTCATTGCCACGATGATTTAGGGCTTTCAACAGCTTGCTCCCTTGCCGCTGTAATGGCAGGTGCGACTCAAGTGGAATGCACTATTAACGGCATAGGTGAGCGTGCAGGCAATACCTCCATGGAGGAGATTGTCATGGGAATTAAAACCCGTGCGCCTTACTACAACGCAAAAACCAATATCGACACCACGCAGATTTATCGTGCAAGCAGACTAATCACAAGCATTACCGGCGTTGCAGTGCCTCCTAACAAGGCTATTATCGGCGCTAATGCCTTTGCTCATGAGGCAGGCATTCATCAGCATGGCATGCTTGCAAACCCTGAAACCTATGAGATTATGAAACCTACCGACATTGGTATTCCGCAAAATAAAATGGTGCTTGGCAAGCATAGCGGCAAACACGCCTTTGAGGATAGATTGCTTGAGCTTGGCTACTCTGTGGATGAGGAGAAGCTTGCAAATGTATTTGCTGCGTTTAAGGTGCTCGCCGACAAGAAAAAGGTCGTTTCAGACAGGGATATTGAAGCGTTGCTTGATCTTTCAATCAGTGATATAAATGGGCAGGCAAAATACGAATTCGTAGGCTATGTAATAAATTCAGGCACGATGATTTCCTCCACGGGTACAATTAAGCTTAGGGTTGGGGATGAAACCATTGAGAAGGTCGCAACGGGAGAAGGCCCTGTCGATGCCTGCTACAAGGCAATTGAGAAGATTGCTAAAACAGGCTACGCCCTTGATAACTACACTATCCACTCTGTTTCGGAGGGCGAGGACGCACAAGGTGAGGTCATCGTGAAACTTCGTAAGGATGGGGAAATCGTGACAGGTCGAGGACTAAGTACTGACATTGTGGAGGCGTCAATTAAGTCATACCTAAGTGCTGTCAACAAAATAATTGTATAAATTAAAGCGGCAGGGAAATCCCCTGCCGCTTGCTTTTATAATCCATTGGGATTGTTGCATACAAACCGCCATGAATCCTCACACATTTTATCTACATCTCGCCTTGCCTGCCAGCCAAGCTCAAGTATCGCCTTTGAGGGGTCTGCGTAGCACTCGGCTATGTCACCTGCACGGCGAGGCACAACAACATAAGGAATTTTCACTCCCGATGCCTTTTCAAACGCTCTTAAAAGCTCCAGCACCGAATAGCCCTTGCCTGTGCCGAGATTGTAGGCTTCAACGCCTGTCATTGTCCGCAGCTTTTTAACGGCGGCAAGATGTCCGCTTGCAAGGTCGCAAATATGGATGTAGTCACGCACTCCTGTCCCATCATGTGTGGGATAGTCATCGCCGAACACATTAAGCCTTTGAAGTTTGCCTACTGCAACCTGTGCTATATAGGGCAGTAGGTTGTTTGGTATTCCATTAGGGCTTTCTCCGATTTTACCGCTTTCGTGAGCACCTATGGGATTAAAGTAGCGTAAAATCGCCACCGACCATGAGCTGTCCGACACACATATATCACGCAAGATGCCCTCTATCATGAGCTTTGTAGCGCCGTAAGGGTTGGTGGTGGAAAGTGGGAAGTCCTCCTTGATAGGCACTGCCTTTGGCGCTCCGTATACAGTGGCAGATGAGCTGAAAACCATTCTCTTTACTCCATGCTTTTGCATAACCTCGCATAGATTTATTGTGCCTGTTAAGTTGTTTTTGTAGTAAAGCAGAGGCTTTTGCACGCTTTCGCCCACTGCTTTAAGCCCTGCAAAATGTATTACACATTCAATATCATTTTCGCTGAATATCTGCTCAATTTGCTCCTTATCCAAAAGATCAGCCTTGTAAAAAGCAAAGCTTTTGCCTGCAATTTCAGTAATAAGCTCAATTACACGGGGGCTTGAATTAACGAAGTTATCAAGCACCACAAGCTTCTCCCCTGCATTTAGCAGCTCTATACAGGTGTGAGAGCCGATATATCCTGCGCCTCCTGTGACAAGAATAGCCATGTTGATATACCTCCTTGCTCGGTTCAAACGGTTATTTTAATGCATTTATAAAGTAACTCTATGCTAATATTATATTTATTATAAATGTTTACGTCAATAGCAGTAATAAAAAATACTTTTATTTTTCATACTATTGTTGTATAATAAAATTATAGTTTATATTCATGGTATTGTAAAGTAAAGATTAATATATAAGACGTAAAAGAAAGGTAAAAAATATAATGGCTAAGGTAACTTTCAAATACATAAAAAGCAACCCAGACATACAAATGTATGTCCAAAAATCCGACGATGCTTTGCGTGCAATCGGATATACCGAGCATTCCGCCGCCCATGTTGACAAGGCGGCACAAACCGCATATATGCTTCTTATGGAGCTGGGTTTTCCTGAGCGTGATGCTGAGCTTGCGCAAATTGCCGCATATATGCACGATATTGGCAATGTTGTAAATCGCAACGACCACGCTCAAAGCGGTGCTGTAATGGCATTTCGCCTGCTAGACAGGATGGAGATGCCTGCGGAGGAAATCTGCACCATCATAAGCGCCATAGGCAACCACGACGAAGCCACTGCAACCCCCATTAACGCGGTTTCAGCAGCGCTTATCCTAGCGGATAAAACCGATGTTCGCCGCACTCGTGTCCGCAACCCTATCAACCGCACCTTCGATATTCACGACAGGGTAAATTATGCGGTTGAGGAGTCGCACTTCGGTTTTAATGAAGATAAAACCGCCGTTGTGCTGGATCTTACAATAGACACAAGTATCGCCTCCGTTATGGAGTATTTCGAGATTTTTCTTGATAGAATGCTCCTATGCAAAAAAGCGGCAGAATATCTGGGGACTCAGTTTTTCCTCATAGTAAACGACTCGAAGATACTGTAAAGCCCCCTAAAACTTGCGCTCCACGCAGTTTATACTGTGTGGAGCGTTTTATTATAGTATTATGCAAATTAGACCGCCGCATCCCTCGTTGATAATGCGCTCGATGGTTTCCTGAAGCTTCATTCTCGCATCTGCGGGCATACGGTAAAGTTTATTGTGAAGTCCCTCATTGACAAGCTCATGCAAGGATTTTCCGAAGATGTTTGACTGCCAGATTTTCTTTGGATTTTCCTCGAACTCCTTGAGCAGATACATTATAAGCTCCTCAGATTGGCTTTCAGAACCTACAACAGGATTTACCTCAGTGGTAATATTTGCCTGCATCATATGGATGCTCGGAGCGCTTGCTTTGAGCCTTACGCCGTATTTGCCGCCCTGCTTGATAATTTCAGGTTCTTCAAGGGACAGCTCATTGAGCTCGGGCATTACAATGCCGTAGCCTGTGGCATTTACCTCGTCAATAGCGCATTTGAACTTGTCAAACTTGCGTTTTACTTGTGCAAGCTCAATCATGCGTGGCATAAGGTCACTTTCGCACTGGATTTCAAGCCCCGTTGCCTCCCCAAGCACTTTATAGAATAACTCGGGCTTAAGCTCAACCTTTATATATGCCGCACCGCTGCCAAGGTCGATATTATCTATCTCACAAGCTACAATCTGCTCACATTCTCCGACTTTATCGGTTATGATGCGCACATCACTAATTTGGTTTGCCTCAGCGCCGGCAGCCTTAAGTGAATCGAATATCTCCAGTCTAAGCCAGTGGCTCTTTTCAAGCTCAGTGACCCATTTTGGCACTTTAACACCGACTTCTTTAATCGGGAACTCAAACAGCACCTGATAAAGTATGTCTTTGATATTATTTTCATCAAGTTCAAGGCAATTAACAGGAATAACAGGGCGGTCATACTTCTCCGTCAGCCTTTCTGCAAGGCGCAATGTGCGCTCGGAATGAGGGTCAACGGTGTTGAGCAGTATTGCATAAGGCTTGTTTATTGCCTCAAGCTCCGCTATTACCCTTTCCTCACTCTCCTCGTACTCATCTCGTGGGA
>CAZLMF010000037.1:12097-16518 GCA_964560565.1 uncultured Oscillospiraceae bacterium | reverse complement strand
TTGCTAAGAATAATCCACATTTGAACATATTGTTAACAATATTAGTCTTGAATTTTCTTATATAGTGCTTTATACTGATAATATAGTTTTAATTTCATTAAAAGAGGTTGATTAATTGTTTCGATTAAGGGAATTTCTTGCGAGATTCATGTATGGCAGAAATGGATTAGACCAGTTTAGTTTAGCATTATTGATAACATATAGCGTGTTCGCCCTTGTCAATGTATTTGCACGCACTTTAATTATAAGCGTACTTGCTCTTGGAATAGCTTTTTATACGTTGTACCGAATTCTATCCCGTAATATTATAAAAAGACAAAGCGAAAACCGATGGTTTTTAGGAATATGGGGGAAAGCTAAGAAGAGCCTTCTCATTCGCCGAATAAGTGAGATACGCACAAGGCGCTTTCGCACCTGCAAAAACTGCAAGACGGTGCTGCGGTTACCTATAAAATCGGGTAAGCATAATGTCACTTGCCCTAAGTGCAAGCATAATTTCATGGTAAGAATACTGTTTTAGCTGGAGGTTATACAAGGAATGAAGCTCGACGGAATATTTAGAAATTCTAATTTGATTAGTGCCGAAATACCAAATCAAGCAGACATAATAAAGCATTTAAAAGGCTTTGTGCGTCAACAACAGATATATAATGCCGCAATTAAAGAAGTTCGAACAAAGCTTGAAATCCTTGACGATGAGTTTAAGGTCAGATATGACCATAATCCCATACATCACATGGAATACCGCCTAAAGTCTCCCGAAAGTATATATCAAAAGCTGAAAAAGAGAAACTTGGATATTAACCTCGAATCAATACGCAACAACCTCACTGATATCGCAGGGGTGAGGCTGATATGTAACTACATCGAGGATATTTACCGAATTGCAGATCTTCTTGTAAGTCAGGATGATATAAAGCTGTTGAAAAGGCGGGACTATATCGCAAATCCTAAAAGTAACGGCTACCGCAGCCTGCACTTGATTGTGGAGGTGCCGATTTTTCTGGCGCAGTCCACTGAGCAAATTCCGGTTGAAGTGCAGATAAGGACTATTGCAATGGATTTCTGGGCAAGCCTTGAGCATCAGCTAAAATATAAAGCAAACAACGAAGTCCCCACACAGTTACACTGCAGGCTAAAAGCTTGCGCAGAGCAAATTGCAGAGCTTGACTTGGAAATGCAGTCTATACATGACGAAATAAAAACAAGCAAAATATGAGCTCAATAACGAATAAAACGAATTGTAAATAATCACGAAACGCATCAACAATATGTTGACTTTTTGCGATTTGTGACTTATTATTATAATTACACATATAACAAACTCTACAAAATATAAATATGGTTACATGAGTTAAATGTGAACATAGAAAGTTCAAGTCGAAGGTGGTGAGAATATGAATATCGCAAGAAAACGCCGTAAGCGTATAGGTGTTATTCTAAAAGGCGGATACGAGGCGTTTCAAAACTATTTCCTGCGTGGCATTATGACGCAAGCACATAGCTTGGATTGTGATGTAATCGTATTCACAATGCTTAACGAGTTGGATGGTTGCCCTTCCTTTCAGATGGGGGAGGAGAATATTTGCAACCTTATAAACTTTGACGAGCTTGATGCAATAATCTACGCAAACGGCTCTTTTGCAAACGCACAAACCAGAAATAATATAGATAAACTGCTTCTCGAGAAATGCAAAGTACCGATTCTATGCGTCGAGGAGGATAGTAAGCATTTCCCCAGCATTTTTGCGGAGAATATTAAGCCGGTTGAAATTATTATTGACCACCTTATTGAAAAGCATAACCTAACTAAAATTTTCTTTCTAACAGGATACAAGGGCAATAAACAAGCTGAGGAGCGTGCACAGGGTTATAAGAAGTCTCTGGAAAGGCATGGCATTGAGTATGATGAGCATTACCTTATCTACGGTGACTACTGGAAAGAATCAGCTTTTAAGCTTGGCAATGATATTGCTGACGGGAAAATTGAGATGCCTCAAGCCGTTGCGTGTGCAAACGACTGGATGGCTATTAACCTATGCAACACTCTAACCGATAGGGGAATACTTGTCCCTCAGGATATCGCTATTGTGGGCTTTGATGGCATTTTCGAAGCTATTGACAACATACCCTCCATTACAACTTACACTTATACAAGGTTTGGTGTTGGAGTTGACAGCGTTTGTGAGGTGTATAAAAAAGCTTTTGGCGAGGAATGTTATCCTGTTTCATGCGACTATGGCAGATTAGAGATTGGTCAGAGCTGCGGTTGTGAGGAAAACCACCTTTGGCTAATGCAAAAACGCAAGGAATATATAAATGTTGCGTTTCATTACCGAAGCTTATACAAATCGAGCAATATGGCTGTAAATCTATTTTCAAGCGAGAATCTTGAGGACTTTATCATGAAGATGCTTGGGCATACATTCCTGCTTAGGGAGAATGCCGTATATGGACTTTGCCTATGTGAAAATTGGGACGACCTTGAAAAGGACGATGACCAGACTGACTATCTAAGGACAGGATATTCAGAAAAAATGAGGCTCATAACAAATGCTGACGCTAATTTATCTTTTAATTCTATAGATATGATACCGCCTCAGTTTGAGGATAGAGACTACCCTACAACATTTTTTCTAACCCCTGTTCATTTCAATGACCGATGCTTTGGATATTCCATAGTAAACTACGGCAAGGAGATTATGGTCTTTGATGAGGTTTTCCATGACTGGACAATGAATATCAACAACGGGCTTGAAATTGTCCGTGTTCAAAACTACTTCAAGCGCTTTAATCAAAAGCTGTTTTTAAGCTCTATTCGTGATGCACTCACTGGTATATATAACCGCAAAGGATTTAATCTTTATTCCACTCAAATATTTGAGAAAGCCAATAAAGAGAGTAAAAAGCTTTTTGTGCTTTCTGCTGACCTCGACGACTTAAAGGTAATTAACGATACCTATGGTCACCTAGAGGGCGACAATGCCATTATTACAGTGGCAAGGGCACTCAATAGCAGCTGTGATGAGAATGAAATTTGCGCCAGAACAGGCGGAGATGAGTTCATGGTACTCGGTTGTGCGGATTACGATGAGGAAAGAATTTCAGAATTCATAGCAAATGTTAATAAGTATATACGCAAGTATAACAAAAACTCCAACAAGCCCTACGAAGTGGCACTTAGCATAGGGCATCAGTTTGGATATGTCGCAAGTGACAGCAGCCTTGGGGAGTATATAAATGAAAGTGACAAGGTTATGTACCTCAATAAAGCGGCAAGGAAAGCTGAAAAAAACAAGAAACCCAGATAAAATCGCAACAGCGAAAACTGTTGCGATTTTTGCTTTTTTGGTAAGTTTACTTTTTACTTCTCAAATTAGAGTATTTAACTTCATTGAACGTTTATATTACTACGATATTGGCATAATATTCATATCATGCATTGAAAGGATATGAATAATGGAAACTACAAAGTCGATATGGAGCCTTAGCTGCGACATACACACTCGTGAGCCGCTAAAGGAAAATATAACTACGGATACCGCGGTCATAGGGGGAGGAATGTGCGGTATTCTCACCGCTTACATGCTGTCAAAAAGAGGGATAAACACAGTGGTGCTTGAAGCGGATAGGATTGCAAGCGGAGTAACACGCAACACCACCGCAAAAATTACCACTCAGCATTATTTATGCTATGACAAGCTTATAAACAATGTGGGGAAAGAGAAAGCATTTCAATATGCCCATGCAAGCAAAAGAGCAATAGAAGATTATAGGAAGATTATAAAGGAGCTTCAAATTGACTGTGACTTTGAGGATATGCCTGCCCTTGCGTATTCCCTCATTGAGACTGATACTCTTGAAGCGGAAATGCGCGCGGCAATATCCCTTGGGATTGATGCTGACATGGTGACTAGTAGCGCCTTGCCCTTTGAAATAAAAGGAGCAGTGCGATTTAAAGGTCAAGCGCAGTTTCATCCGCTTAAATTTATTAAAGCCTTGGCAGAAAAGCTGCAAATATATGAGCAAACAAAGGCTCTTAGCGTAGAGGACAATGTTATTGTCACAAGCGGTGGAAAGGTTGCCGCAAAGCATATTGTAATCGCAACCCACTACCCATTTATAAATGCACCGGGATTTTACTTCATGCGCACTCATCAAGAGCGTTCCTACGCTCTTGCTATAAAGAATGTACCAGCCCTTGACGGAATGTATATAGATGCGTCCTCTGGGGGGTATTCCTTTCGCAGCTATGGAGATACACTTATTTTCGGCGGCGAGGGGCATAGAACAGGTAAAAACCCGCAAGGTGGTGCTTACGCCAAGCTTCGTGCTAAGGCAAAGGAGCTATATCCCAATGCACAGGAGGTATGCGCATGGTCAGCGCAGGATTGCGTAACCCTTGATAGCATTCCCTATAT
>CAZLMF010000037.1:8615-11997 GCA_964560565.1 uncultured Oscillospiraceae bacterium | reverse complement strand
TTTTCTATGCCAAAGGAGCAGCTTGAATCTGTGGAAATCGGGCATGGGGGGATTGTTGAGTTTGTAGGGAATAAGGTCGGTGTCTACCGCAAGGGAGAAAATGAAGTGTATGCAGTATCGGTTAAATGCCCTCATTTAGGTTGTGAGCTTGCATGGAATCCTGATGAGCTTTCTTGGGATTGCCCTTGTCATGGCTCAAGGTTTACCTATAAGGGGGAGCTTATCAGCGGCCCTGCAATGAAAGGTCTGCTTGAAAAGGATGACAAACACAAAAATAGCGGAAAGCTATAATAATAAAAGTCGCGGAGTATTCCCCGCGACCTTTGTGGAGTGCGTAAACTTGCAAATCTATGTGGCAACGCAGTCCTGTATTCTCACCCAGCCAAAGTTTCCGTTTAGCAGTACGCCTGCAGTGCGTTCTGGGATAATCATTGTGACCTTGTATACACCTGATATTGTTCTTGCGGCAACGCCACCGTAGGAAGTAGTATAAAGCTTGCCGCTTACCCGTACAGTTGAGCCTTCAACGACTTCCTTAGGCTGCCCTGTGGTTTGGTACGTTAAATCCTGCTCCCTTGCCCAGCCTAATGTGTTGTTTAGCAGATAGGGCGCAGCGCGATTTGAATCTACAATACGGCTAATCTCACATTTCCTGTTTGTGAATTTCATGCCACGTCTGCTGGCGTAGCTATCACGATAGGCATAACCGTTAAGTATAACCTTATCACCCATGCTAAACTGCAGCTGTTTCTCGTCCACCTTGCCCACCTCCTTCAGGTTAAGATAGCCGTTTACCATGCCAAGGAATGCTTTCCATAGCCCTTTAGTGCGGATTATATAGGGGCAGTTTTTTCCGTCCCTTGCAAAGTCATGGTGCTGTTTAACAGCGGATATATCAAGATTGTGTTTTTTCAAAAGGTTAGCTGTGAGCATAGCAGTATTATCAATAGCGACAGAGAAAACGCTTTCGGGATTAACGCAAATTTCAATCCCTATGCCTGAGTAATTTCCGCCATCGGACTTGTTGCCATCCGAGGCGTGGAAAGCCACCTCATCATCGGGCATATGCTGATAAATCACGCTGTCGTCAACGGTATAATGCCATGAGCGGTACTCGTTATTTGCTTTTGCAACGTTTTGCAGCCAGTTAGCGTGGTTTTTTGCCCCTGCACGGGGCGATGTATTCCCTGTTTCATGTATGACTATCCATTTTTTATTGCGTTTCTCACCTATGCGGCTCATAGTCCCAATGGGTATGAAATCCTGAACAATTTTAATTTTTTTCACTTGCATTTCCCCTTCCTGTAATTTGATTTATGCTTTTACTTGCTTTATTGCATAATATGCAGAAGCTCAGTGATTTGTTATATAAGCATAAAAACCAAAAGCCGTTGCACAGTTAAGTGCAACGGCTTTACGCTGTTTAAAAAAGCTTTACTATTCGGAAACTCGTTTTTGCATAATATCAATGTTTGAGCAAAAACGCAGGGCGGTATCAGCGGTAATTCTACCTTCATTATAGAGGCTTAGAATACTTGCGTCCATTGTGCACATACCCTCATTTGCAGCGGCGTAAATCACCGAGTCTATCTGGTGAATTTTCGATTCCCTTATCATATTGCGTATAGCGTTGTTGACAAGCATAATCTCAAAGGCAGGGACAAGAGTTCCATCAGTAGCGGGTAAAAGCTGTTGAGATACCACCGCTTGCAATACCATTGAAAGCTGTGTGCGAATTTGATACTGCTGATTTGGTGGGAATACGTCAATTACACGGTCAATGGTGTTTGCAGCGCCGATTGTGTGCAGAGTCGAAAATACAAGCTGACCTGTTTCTGCCGCTGTCATTGCTATACTTATAGTATCATAGTCACGCATTTCTCCAAGTAGTATAACATTTGGGGATTGGCGCAGCGCTGAACGCAGCGCTTTTGCGTAGTCTGCGGTATCATTTGAAATTTCACGCTGGCTGACTATGCTTTTATCGTGCTTATGCAAAAACTCAAGAGGGTCTTCCAGAGTAATGATATGGGCTTGGCGTGTGTGGTTAATGCGGTCTATTATACAGGAAAGGGTGGTGGATTTACCGCTACCTGCAGGTCCTGTCACAAGGACAAGCCCACGGTTGAACTTGTGCAGGTCAATAACAGTTTGAGGTATGCCGAGGGTATCTATATCGGGCAAATCAAACCTTACAACCCTAAGCACTGCCGAATGTGAGCCACGCTGTAAAAATGCGCTTACACGAAAGCGCCCTACTCCAGAGATGGAAAAGGAAAAATCCGCATCTCCAGTTTCAACGAAGTGATCATACTTTTGGTTACAGGCAAGGCTGTAAATCTGCTTTACTAAGTCCATGGTGTCCTCTGGGTTAAGGACTTGTTCACTTTGAGAAAGCACCTGACCACCGAGCCTAAAAGCAAGGGGGGAGCCTGACACTATGAATATATCTGATGCGCCTTTTTGAAGGGCATCGCCTAGAATGTCTTGTATTTTTGCCACTGAAAAATCATACCCTTTCGTTTAAGCTGATTGCTAGTTGAAGTTATCAGGGTCAAAAAGCCCTATATCATCATCCTCTTGTGGGAGTGCACTCACCGTCTGATAGCTTTCTATTTTGTACCTCTGACTATCCTCGAAGCCCGTCATTACAACATTTACATATAGGTATCGGGTTTCAGAAATATCCACCGAAAAGCTAACTGAAGCTGTGAGGTCGTCCACATTGCTTAGAACTTGCATTCCATCAAGGGTGAGCAGCTTGCCTGTTAAAAGATTGTGGTAAATTTTTACCTTATCGGTAAGGTATTGATCCCCCTGTGATATAACGGTTTCATCGTATGCAAGCCTGACGGCGGAATCTATTTTAGCAAGGGATAAAGCCGCTTTGCTGTCGGCGGCGTAGTAAGCGGTGTTGCTGTCGGCTGTGCGCTGTGAAAAGCGGTAGTCCGCCCTTGCTGAGAGCATTGCAAGCACACCAAAGGTAGTCATCGCAAGGACAACGAAAATCATTACTATTGATGAGCCGCCAACGCTCAGTCCTATGCCCTTTTTTGAACTCATACGCCCTCTATTCCTTTAGGATATAATCGCTTATGTTAAGCGCATATATCAGCTTATTATCCTGCGTATATGTAATTATCTCTGCGGTTAGCATCTCCCCTGCACCCTCGGGTGTAACGGTAACGGAGTATTTAACGGTAAGCTTGTAGCTTGAAGGGTTACCAACCACCTGCCAGTTTTCATCAAAGAAGATTTCCGCTTGCATTTCCCCTGTGGAAGCCACCTTGTCGCTGTATAAAAGGCTTAAAGCTTGTTCGGGGCTGTCGGTAGCCTTGATTGCCTCTGCAACGGATTGCGATTGTGCAACTGCATTTACAAG
>CAZLMF010000037.1:7164-8515 GCA_964560565.1 uncultured Oscillospiraceae bacterium | reverse complement strand
ATAAGCGTCTGGTATTCCACATCATCAAAGGTCTGCTCGATTATGAGCATTTTCACTCCATCGATTTCAGAAAGCGTAATATCGCCGCTTACATCACATGAGCGCACTTTATTTGCCACATAGGAAACAGCTGTATTCAAGCGGTAGTTTTCGCCCATTGTATCGGCAATATTTCTATAAACCTTTGAGCCTATTACAACAAGTATAAGCGCTGAAACAGTAAACAGCGCAAAAAGCCCTAGCATAAATATTATATCGGTGGTGTGCTGACGTGAGCGTTGTTTCATTGCTTGCCTCCTTTAGGATTTTTTGTCGTAAACCTCAATAATCGGCATTATATTTGACGCAAAGCCGCTATAAGACACTATATATTTGTCATCATCAATGGTGATGCCGTAGTTTTCCTCAAGATACTCAACAGATTGGGGATATTGCCCCTCAATGGCGTAGCAATGCACCGTAGCACGCACGATAGCATTTTGAAGGGATTTGCGCTGTTCCTCTCGTGCAGATTCTGAGCCATCGTTTAGCCCTCGTATAAAGGCTGTGAGGACAGTAAGAAAGAATAGCACCGATAAAATCGTGCCTGTGTAGCTATTTTGTTTTTTTACCTTCCATACGCTTGCCATTTCTCATCCCACCTTTATTGTCGGTAACTTAAAGAGCTTATATTCCCGATAGAATGCCCATCAAAGGCAGCATAACTGATATTAGTATAACGCCTATAACAATGGTTAAAAGTGCAACAAGAGTAGGCTCTATTAGGCTTACTAGATTGTTGAGGGAACTATCTGCCTCGTCATTATAGGTATCGGCAAGCTTGTTAAGGACTGTATCCATGTGCCCAGACTTAAAGCCCACAGTAACCATACGAGAGTTAATCCCCGTAAAGATTTTTGATTTGAAAAGCGAATCTGTAAAGGACATCCCTTCCGATATGTACTTCTTACACTCGTCAATTTTTGTGATAACATCTGAGTTATCTACCACTTGTGGCGCAAGCTCAAGCGCTTTATCGGTATCAAGTCCGCTTGCAAGCATAAGCGACATTGCCGAAGCAAAGCGCCCTGTTGCAATCTTTTCCGACACTTTTCTAGTGGCAGGGAAAAGATTTGCAAGCTTTGAAATAAACCTTGAACCTGTACTAGTCCTTGATGCCAAAGCAAGAACTATAATAACAAGGACTATTATGCCAAGCCCAATAAGTATATATCTGCCTGCGCTCATGCTGAATTTCATTGCCGCTGAAACGTCAGCGCCAAAGTCACTTAGCACTTCCTCAAATATGGGGAGTACCTTTACCACAAGCACAAATATTACAATAGCCATCATTGCAATGAGAATGGAGGGG
>CAZLMF010000037.1:0-7064 GCA_964560565.1 uncultured Oscillospiraceae bacterium | reverse complement strand
ATGGATAAGCCCTCATGCATTGGTATGCCGGATTTGAGTATCAGCGAAAGCTGACCGCAAAACACCGAAAGCTCCGCCGCAGTAAGGGTTCTGCCAAGCTTTTCACCGATATTTGCGCCTGTGGAAGTTGTTCCCACCATAATCCCTCCATTACTTCGAATATCATTCTGTTATGTATCCTAATATATCCTATTGCCGTCAATGACATAGTTTGAGCCATTGCCGACGTACTTTGCGGCGGTGGCATCGCCACCTGTTGCGGCAAACGTTGTATCTAAAAGTCTCCACTCATTGGAAGATGCACTTATTTTAGGGGTAATACTCCCCGATGAGGTGATATATACGCGATTCCACGCATGGTAGGCATTTGCCGCAAAGCCTATTTCAAGCTTTGCAGGTATTCCCTGTGCCCTGCACATTGCCGCAAAAAGTGCCGCATAGTCAAAGCATATACCCTTTTTTGTTGAAAGAGTGGTATCGGGATTGGGCGAATAGGTCTTAATCTGCTTGCTTAAAACCTTATCTGCAACCTCGGTGTCATACTTGATATTTTCAGCTATCCAATTATATATAGCCGACACCTTTTCGACGTCAGTTTTCTTGCCTGCGGTGATTTCTGCCGCTTTTTTCACACATTCGCTGGAGGGCGAAAACTTAACATAGAGGTTGGGGTATAAAAATGTAGTGGTTGAATTTTTAAGGTCTATTGAAATGCCACTTTGAACGAGCAGCGGGGTATAGCTTGTCCCTGTAACATTTTCATATACACCGATGGTGTACTGACCGCTTTCAATGATGGGATATGTATCGTAGTTGCCGAGTCCGTTTAGGTCATGGTCGGTATTGCCATTTGGACCTGTAATTCTTACCTTTAGTTTTTTGGCATTAGTGCCTATGGTTTTTATCATTATGTAGCCCTCAGAGGCATTTGAAACATCGATATAAACTTTATCGTTTATGTAGGTTTTTGTGCCGGAAGCCTTTGGCTCGTTTATGGGAGGGATAACAATTTCAATTGGAATGGGAGGGGTTGTAGTAGTTCCCTTAGTGGTGGTGGTCTTTTTCGGAGTGGTAGTGGTGCTTGTTGTGGTTGCAGGGGTAGTAGTTGTTGTTGTTGTAGTCGTAGTGGTGGTGGTAGAACTAGAGCTTGATGATTGAGTTGTAGTAGTTGTAGTTGTAGTTGAAACTGTGTCCGTTGTTGTACTGTTTGAAGTGGACTCCGATGTGTTTATACTGCTTGTACTGCTTGCAGTGGTAGAGGAAAAGTCACTGCTTGAGGGGTTGTCACCGTCAACGCAAGCTGTAAAGCAAAGCGCGGCTAATACCGCCGCAAGTAGCATTGCGAGCGCCTTAGCCTGCATCTTTGCAGGTAGCTTGAGTGTTGACCTCCTCGCCTTCATTTGCTCTACCTGCCCTTCCTAGCAAAACTCCAAAGTGATAAAGGTTATATAAATTCAAAAGCAATTAAACCTCTATATTGTGTTCGAAAATTGAACCATTTATGTTGGTTCAATTGGATATAGCACCTTATGAACGGTGACGGGTTGATTTTTATAAAGCTTATCAAATTTCTTTTGTATACGGTCAAGAACCTTCACGCCGTTTTCATATGTAAGAGTCGAAAGCATGACTACATACTGCGTACTGCTAAAGCGTGAAACCACGTCGCCCTTACGCAGGCTATCAATAAGCACACGCTCTAGGGTGTCCATTGCAGTTGTAAGCACTGGGGCATCCGGTGGAATATTGCCTTTTGTGGTCACGGTGAGAAGTGTAACAAAAACGGATTGACCTGTGCGCTCTGCCGCCCTTGCTTCAAGGCGATATAAATTCTTGAAAACCTCATAATTGCATAGAAACGCACGAGGACTTTGGGTGGATTCCTTTAGCTCTTTCTTTATAACGGCAATATCAAATTCAACGCCCTGTAAATCCTTTGTAATATCCTTATAAAGTGAGCGTAAGCTGTCCGAGGTTCTTACCCCGAGCTCCTTATAGAAAAGGTTGTTTGTGTAATCGTAGTGCTCAACAGCCTTTGCCTGCTTGCCTGTTAGGGCGAGGGCGCGGATTAACTGCTCATGGACACGCTCCTCAAAGGGGTTTAGCCCAATTGCATGTTCGCATACGATTATAATGCGATCATAGTTTTCCTGCTTGCTTAGAAGCTCAATTATATGGAAAACACAGTCCATAAAAATTCGTCGGTAGTACTCAGAAATCGGCACAACCCATTCCTCATAAGCTGACTTAGGCAAAAAGTCACCCTTATATAGCTCTATTGCTTGGTCATAAAGTTCAATTCTATCGTTATCCGATAGGGATTTGTCTCCTGCCTGTTTCCAGCACGACTCAAAAACTTCTATGTCAATTTTGCAGGGAAGGTCGTTATTCCATGAGTAGGAGCCACGTTTGAGCTTTATGTATTCGGTTTTTTTGCTATCCTCATCAAGGGTTGAAAGGGATGTCCTAAGTCGATAAACTAAGTTTTTCAATGCGTTTGCAGGGTTTTCGCAGTCATCATAGGGCCAAAGCACCTCGATAAGCTTATCCTGTGAAATGTCTTTGAAGCGATTAGCCAGCAGGAATTCAAGCAGATTCCAGACCTGCTTTGTTCTTCCCATATCCTCTGATAGCTGCTTATCACCCTTAGTGAGGACAAGTCCACCTAACATTCGGATCTCAATTGTTTGTTCTTTTGTTGTCATGCCAAATGCCACCCTTATTGTATTCGCTTAAAAATGTCGGTCCTGCCAATAGTGTACTAAAAGCTTTAACCTAAGGAAAAAGCTTTCTAACACTTATTTAAATATAATTATAGCACAGACTTAATTTTTTTACATTAGCCTTTTGTAAATTTTATAGATTTCTCTTATATCTATCCAAAACACAGCAATATATTTGTGCATTATGCACCACAAGATACAGATAAACTATTAAGATTTTGGGCAAAGCAAAATCCTGTGACCAAACTTACAACCCAAATACCCCTTAAAATGGCTGCAAGAAGTATATAAAATTTAATTCCATCGTGCATAATCGACAAAGACGAATTTTTGTGGTATAATAACCGCAACAATAATCTTTTTTTGAGAGGTATAAAATGGTTCATGAAAAATCATGCGGTGCAATTGTGTACCGTAAATCACATGGCAATATTGAAATTCTGCTTATAAAGCACGTAAACAGCGGGCATTGGTCATTCCCTAAGGGGCATGTTGAAGCAGGAGAAACCGAAATGGAAACAGCAAAGCGTGAAATCCTTGAGGAAACAGGCATTGATGTTATACTTGACCCCACCTTTCGCGAAACAGTGACATATTCCCCGAAAAAGGACGCACATAAAGTAGTGGTCTACTTTCTGGCAAAGGCGAAAAACCATGACTTTAAAGCACAGGAGGAAGAAATCGCACAAATACGCTGGGTTGATATAGGCCATGCTAATTCCGTATTGACCTACGAGAACGATAAAACCATTGTAAGTCGTGCAAAAGCCGCAATTCGTGAATAAATTGAATAAAACAAGAAAAGCTCTGCAATTATGCAGGGCTTTTCTTTGGGGTTAAGCTCAGACTACACTTCGTATAATTATACGCTATGTTGAAAACCTTGTGGAAAATGTTGAAAAGAAAAAGAAAATATTATGCAATTTTACTGTTGACAATTATATTTATATTTCGACAAGTTTATATAAAAATCAAACGCCCCCAAATTGGGAGCGTTTGATTATGAACGGAAACATAAGTACTATTGCGCTTTGGGAGCGTCAACTGGGCAAACCCCTGCGCAAGCTCCGCAATCTATGCAAGTAGCTTCGTTGATTAGATACTTATCATCACCGGCAGTTATTGCATTAACTGGGCATTCTGGCTCACAAGCTCCGCAGCTAATGCATGCGTCACTAATAATATATGCCATTGTTATCCCTCCTTGTGATTTGGTACTTCTATTTTATCATAAGATGTAGAAAAATCAAGATGTATTTTATTACTTACCTTCTAGTGACTTCAAAGTTTCAAGCTCTGACTTGTCTAACATGATGCGCGCATCCTTGATAATTTTCACGTCGTCACGCTTAAAATCGGTTAAAACATCGGGCTGCTTATCAAGCCTTACCTTTAGAGCACCAGTAAGTAAGTTAGCATCCTCAACACGACCTCTGCCTTCAGCGGTATCAACAATTGCGCCAGCCTTAGGCGTAATGCGCAGCAAGTCCTCGTAGGCATCCTGCTCGTACTTTAGGCAGCACATGAGCCTGCCGCAAGTGCCTGAAATTTTCGTTGGATTAAGGGAGAGGGATTGCTCCTTTGCCATTTTAATGGATACAGGTTGAAACTCACCTAAAAAGCTTGAACAGCAGAATTCACGTCCGCATATTCCAAGACCGCCAAGCATTTTCGCTTCGTCACGGACACCGATTTGTCGCAGTTCAATGCGTGTGCGGAAAATAGATGCCAAATCCTTTACAAGGTCACGGAAGTCCACACGGCTGTCAGCGGTAAAGTAAAACAGGATTTTACCGCCATCAAAAGTGTACTCCACATTTATAAGCTTCATCTCAAGCCCATGCTTTGTGATTTTCTCATTGCATATATCAAAAGCGGAAAGTTCCTTGCGGCGATTTTCCTCAACTGTCAGTATGTCCTTTTCCGTTGCTTTGCGCATAACGGGCTTTAAAGGAGTGATGACTTTTGAATCCTCCACCTCTTGGTTTTCCATTACCACTTCGCCGCATTCAATGCCACGAGCAGTTTCTACTATTGCCAAATCCCCCAGCTTAAACTGTACGCCCTCGGGAGAAAAATAGTAAACCTTCCCCACGCTTTTAAATCTAATACCAATTACCTCGGTCATAATTGCTCCTTTTCATAAATTGAATTGCCAAATATTTTAATGTGAATGCATAGCGTTATACAAGCTTTGTGCATACATTTCCTATTATAAGTCCAACATTGCCGTTTTTGTCAAGCTGATCCGCACAAATATCAAGTGATTTCAAAGCTTCTTGTGCGCGGCTTATTGTAATCCTCTTTTCTATGCTTTTTGCAAAAGCATAATCACAGCTTATGCCTTTTGCGCTATCCGCACCCACCTTTGCGACTGCGGTATCACGCAATAGCTCCGCTGTAAGCTCTAAAGTGCGGTTAAGCGCCTGTTTATCCCGCCTTACTGCCTCAAATGCCGCGAGCATTGCATACTCATCTCTATTTGCGATTGCCTGCAAGATTGCTTTTGCGGTGTTTTGGGGAGAGGATTGATTGCCCTGCGAAGCCGCAACCTCCAAACAGCGCCCAACATTGCCTGAGTTGCCGCAAGACTCGATAGCTAACGCTGTCGCCTGTTCATCATATCCCTTTTCAAGGAGTGCAAGCTTGCATTCCTCTATACTTGCGCCATCAACCTGCACAGCAGTGCAGCGTGATAGTACAGTTGGAAGTAAAATTGAACGTGAGCGAGCGGTGAAAATGAACTTGCAGTGCTTAGGGGGCTCCTCAATTAACTTGAGAAGTATATTTTGGCACTGCACGCTGATATTGTCACAGTCGTCAAAGATATATACCTTAACATCGCCGTCATTAGGTAAAACATAGGCTTCAACGGTAAGTGCTTGCAAATACTTTACTTCATAGCCGCCACGCACACCATAATGCGGCACAAAGGTAATATCGGGGGAGTTGCCAGTCATTACCTTTTTGCAAGGAATGCATTCAAGGCAAGGGATACCCTCACCTGCACCATGCTCGCACAAATAAAGTGCGCTGAGCCACTGCGCAAGTGTTTTTTTACCAATTCCCTCATCGCCGTAAAGCAATACCGCATGTGAACTGCGACCGCTTTTATGCTGAGCGTAAAGGTACTCTATTGCATGCTTTTTTCCGTAGAGAGTCAGTGAAATCACGCCTCCTTGAGGGCAAACAAAGGCTTAAACCTTCTCAAACCGCTCAATATTAGTGACAAATATCGTCGCACCGCCGACGGACACTTCAACAGGGAAGCTTGTGTAGCTGCCCACACCATAAGAGGTAGCAGACGGCACAAATTGCTTGCGTTTACGGCTGTGCTTGGAAATGATCTCAATAATGTCATCTATTTTATCGTCCTCAGTGCAAATAAGAAAGGTAGTGTTTCCTGCCATTAGAAAACCGCCGGTAGATGCAAGCTTTGTTGCTGAAAAACCACCCTTTGTCAGTCCGCTGGAAACAGCATGACTATCGTCATTGTTGACTATTGCGTAAACAAGCTTCATAAATATACCTCCATCCAAAGATATGAACGTTAAAGCATAAAAAGCTTTACGTATCCTTATTTTATCACATTTAGCGAATCAATGCTATACATTTGTAAAATTTTTATTATCCCCTGAGTTATAAGCTCCCCTGGAGCGATAATTGGCACACCCGGCGGACAAGTTGCCTGTATTTGAGCGCATATTTTGCCTGCGCAAAGGGAAACCGGCAAATTCTCACTTTCTGCAAACAACGCACTGCGAATGCTCTTTATACGCTTTGGTATTTCAAGCAGGACACCACCCTGTTGGGGAATTGCATCTTTACGCTGGAGTTTTGTAAGGGCAGAATAAGTCCTGTCAAGCTCGGAGCTTTCCGTCAAAGGGCTAAAAAGCATAACAACATAGTCAAAATCAGCATACTCGACTTCTATTTTTTGTTCCCTTAAAAATGCCGCTACCTCTATACCTCTATAACCATAGCTGTTTGGCTTTAGAGTAATTCGCATAGGCTCGCTTTCTGCGCAGGGAATGCCTATACTGCAGATTTTCTTACGCAAAGCAGTGATTTTTTCTGCTTTATACTGTATTTGTCGATGTCCGCCATTTGCAAGGTATTTATTGCATAAATCAAGGGAGGCTAAAATCAAATAAGATGGGCTTGTTGAGCCAAATAGCGCCATAGCCTCCTTTGCCTTTGGGGCAAGGTGCTTTGCACGGCTTGAAATATGCAGATACCCACCCCCTGTAAGCACAGGCAGGGTTTTATGGGCGCTATCTGCGCATATATCCGCCCCTAATGTTATCGGGTGCAAGTCATGCTTGCAAAAACGCAAATGCG
>CAZLMF010000036.1:8838-16892 GCA_964560565.1 uncultured Oscillospiraceae bacterium | reverse complement strand
AACACCAAATTCATCATAGCAAACACTGATGAAAGGTGGACAAATTTGCACGAAGCTCATGAGCTTTACTGCGCAGGGCATATGCTAGAGGCTGCGGTTGCGTATTTTACCGCAACAGGCAAGTCTGCACTACTCGATATAATGACACGCAATATCGAGCATATTATTAACAAGTTCGGCGATGAGGAGGGAAAGCTTCGTGGCTATCCCGGGCATCAGCAGCTAGAGCTTGCGCTTGTAAAGCTATACCGCCTTACAAATGATGAAAGGTATCTAAAGCTATGCGAATACTTCCTGCGAGAGCGCGGCGCAAAGCCCTATTACTTTGATATAGAATGGGAAAAGCGTGGGAAAACAAGCCACTGGACTGGAGCAAAATCCAATCCCCCAAGCTGGTCGACGGAGTATAATCAAGCGCATAAGCCTGTCCTTGAACAGGATGTTGCGGTAGGTCATGCGGTGCGTGCGGTATATATGTATACAGGCATGGCATCCCTTGCAGGGGAAACAGGCGATAAGGAGCTTCTAAATGCTTGCAAGCGACTATGGAACAACATTATCCACAAGCAGATGTATATCACAGGGGGCATAGGCTCAACCAATATCGGTGAGGCTTTTACCTTTGATTATGATTTACCCAACGATATTGTGTATGCTGAAACCTGCGCTTCAATCGGACTTATCTTTTTTGCACATGCTATGCTTGAAATAGCGCCATCGAGTGAGTATGCAGACGTTATCGAGCGCGCACTTTACAATATTTCAATTGCGTCAATGGCAAGGGATGGAAAAAGATTTTTCTATGTCAATCCCTTGGAGGTTTTGCCTGCCGCAAGTGAAAAAAACCCAACACGCCATCATGTTAAATCCACACGCCAGCCGTGGTTTGGCTGTGCATGTTGTCCTCCGAATTTAGCAAGGCTTTTAGCGTCACTTGGGCAGTATGTTTATACTCAAAAGGATGACACGATTTACTGCCACCTTTATATTGGCAATGAAACAAGCTTTGATATTGCAGGTGGGGGGGTAAAGCTTTCTCTTGAAACGGACTATCCATGGAATGGCGATGTTAAAATTACTGTGGATGAGGCTTCGGGAGACGAGTTTTCTCTTGCTTTGAGAATTCCCTCATGGTGCAAAGAGCATAAACTTTGCGTAAACGGTGAGCATATAAGCACATATGAAGTAAAAAACGGATATGCTCATATTAGGCGTACTTGGCAAAGCGGCGACAAGGTTGAGCTTTCCCTTAAAATGCAAATTGAGCTTATGCAGGCAAATCCACAGGTTAGAGCCGATGCAGGGAAAGTCGCAATTATGCGTGGGCCTTTGGTTTACTGCCTAGAGCAAGAGGATAATGGCGAGAATTTATCTGCCATAACGCTATCTGTTACGGATATGCTTACGCAGGAGGTCGACAATGCTCTCTGCAACGGTGCTGTGGTGATTAGGGCTAAGGGTGAGCGCTGTGATGAAAGCACATGGGGCAATGCTCTTTACCGCCCTTATAAAATGCAGCAATATTCTACTGACATTAAGGCTGTTCCGTACTTTTTATGGGGCAACCGTCAAAAGGGCGAAATGCAAGTTTGGATAAGAAAAGGCTAAAAAGCTAATACAAGTAAAACAGGCTTGAAATTTAAGATTTCAAGCCTGTTTTGTGGTATAATACTATTAAAATCATAATGGAGGATTTATATGACTGCACTTATAACAGGAGCAAGCTCGGGAATTGGCAGGGATATGGCGAGAATACTTAGCAATAGAGGTTATGACTTGATTTTGGTCGCAAGGCGAATAGATAGGCTTGAGGAGCTTAAAAATGAGCTTCCAACTAAAGTAGAGTGCATTTCCCTTGATTTATCCGACAGCAATGCTTGTGTAAAGCTTCACAGCTTAACAAAGGATAGAGATGTTGATATACTTGTCAACAATGCTGGTTTTGGCTTGTTTGGGGCATTTGATGAAACCGACCTTGAGCGTGAGCTTAATATGATTGATGTGAATATTAAGGCTGTGCATACCCTTACAAAGCTTTTTCTTATCGACTTTAAGAAGCGCAATAGTGGCTATATTCTCAACGTTTCCTCGCTGGCAGGCTTTATGCCCGGGCCTTTGCTTTCGGGTTATTATGCGACTAAGGCTTATGTTTTGCGCCTTACTTATGCCTTGCACGAGGAGCTTCGCCGCAGTAAATCCAATGTGTATATAGGGGCATTATGCCCCGGCCCTGTGAAAACGGAATTTGACGAGGTTGCGGATGTCCGCTTTAGTTTAAAGGGGCTTACAAGTGAGTATGTCGCTAAATATGCGGTGGATAAAATGTTTAAGAGAAAGCTTGTGATAGTGCCGGGGATGACAAATAGGTTTTTGACGGTGCTGACAAAAGTTTCCCCCACTGCGCTTACAGCTCGAATAAACTACAAAATGCAAAAACGCAAGCACTCATAGTTGCTTGCGTTTCCTTTTTAATTAAACCCGCCGAAATGCCCTAAGGTTTGCGATGCTACCCTTGAACCCTCCTGCATTGCGGCAAGTATATCCTCGTTTGAATCATCGGCATAGTAGCTTGCGATAAATCCAGCTTGGTAGCTGTCACCGCAACCTGTGGTGTCGACAATGTTTTGCACCATTATGGCACTTGTCCTATACATTTTACCTCGGTGAAACGCAATACTCCCACGCTCGGCAAGGGTGGCGATGAATATACCGCTATGGAGTTGCGACCATGCCTCAAGTCTTGGAGTAATAAGGTCATCACCGCTTATAAAAAAGAAGTCAATATCACCGATAAAGCTTTCCCACTCGTCAAAATCCCTGCGCCTATTAAAATCAACGGCAAGCTTAAAGCCTGCCTTATGCTTGAGCTTTAGTATCTCATCAAAAATAGGGCACATAATAGATGTATGCACAATATCTGCACTGCAAAGCAACTCCCTATCACTTTGAGTGAGCTTAAAATCTTGATACACTCCCCCTGTCCATGAGTCGGGTTTATAATAGCGGTCACCATCCTGCGTAAGGTATGTGATATTGCTGGCAGTGACACCACTTAATGTGTACAAATGAGAGGTGTCAATAGGCTTTTCTCGAATGCTTACTTTGACGACTTCGCCGTAGGAATCTCCGCCAATTGCGCCAATAAGAAAGCAATTTGCATGTGGATAGCTACTGCAATTGGCAATAAAGTTAAGCGCCTCGCCGCCTGGACGAATTTCACCGCTTGCATCAAAGACATCAACGCATACACAAGTCAACGCACAAACTTTCACAAAATGCCCCCCTATTTAAGCATTTAAGCCTATATTACATAATCATAGTTTTCTTTAAGCTCCTGTGAACGGCGTGCAAGGCTTTCTAGGGTAATGTTGTCTACTACATTATTTACTGCCTCGTATATCTTTTCCCATACTTCCCTTGTGGCACAGGCGCTTGAATTATCACATATTGTCTCGCAGTCTTCACAGTCCAGACATTCAACTGGAGCAAGGGAGCCCTCAAGTGCTCGCAATATCTCGCCTATTGTTATTTTTGAGGGATGGTGCGCAAGGGAGTACCCCCCTTGTGAGCCACGAACGCTGTTAATAAATCCTGCTCGGCTTAACTGAGGTACTATTTGTTCAAGATATTTGTCAGAAATCTCCTGAGATTGGGCAATCTCCTTTAGAGGAATCGGCGCCTCACCATAACGAAGAGCAAGCTCAACCATAAAGCGAGTACCATATCTTCCCTTAGTGGATATTTTCATTCCTTCACCTTTTCAAAAAATATTTAATCATATAATAACATAATCTCTTACAAAATTCAAGGTTTATCCCCTTATGTGATTAAAGCTCTTTGTAATTAAACAAAGAGCTTTACTTATTGTGGTTAGTTTTTAGCTTTAAGTGCAAAATTTTGTTCTTCCATGGCGTGACGAGGTCTTTTGCTAACAATGTTTACTGCCTTAATAATGGCAATTTCGATGTCCACGTTATTTTGTGACATAAGTGAGTCAACTCTGCTAAAAAGCTCACCTGTCGAGGTGTTAACGTATTTTGAGGGCAAATCGTTTAGCGCAATAGCCATCATATCACCCTTGCACTCGTCGCACTTGCAGCAATCCATCCCTTCAATTAGGCAATCAAGCTTTGCTTTTACAAAGCTCTCCATCATGTTTATCAACGCCATTTTTGACCACCCCTTATCCGCAATTTTACCCTAAAAAGGCTAATATGTCAATCGCTTATTATAAAATTTGACATTAGTGCTTTTCCGCGTTTAATTGCTTCCATGCACATACGTCCATTATGGTAAGGGCATTTCCAAGGTTCAACTATCGCAGTCGATTTATCGGGAATGCCATCGGAAGAAACCTTGTAGTACCATTCCCCGCCCTCACGCTTGTCAATAATGTTCTCTTTTATGTAGCTCCAGAGCATTTGCGCAGCTTCTAAGTATTCAGTCCTTGCGCTTTGTTGATAGGCATTTAGAAAGCCTACTACTCCTTCAGCCTGCACCCACCAAATGCGTGTGCGGTTAATATTGCTGCCGTCACGCTCGTTATTTAATGCGCCACCCTCTAAAGCCAAATCAAGTATGTTCCTTGCAATGGAAAGCCCCGTGCGTCTAAAGAATTCTATTAAGTCTTCGTCACCTATTATTTCACATGCACGGTCAATAAGCCATGCCGCCTCAATATCATGACCGTAGGAGTGAATATCCCCCAAAGGCTCCCAGCTGGTGCTAAAGAATACACGGAGATATTTGCCCTTGTCATCATAAATATTGTCCTTTACGCAGTCAAGTAGACTTCTTAGCCTTTCCTCCACCACGTCGAATTTATGTACACGATAAAGCTCAGTATATGCCTCTATAAGGTGTAAAACACAGTTCATAGTCTTTTCTGCCACTATGCCATTTTCGGATAGGGCATCATTTTCGCAAATCTGCCAATCACGGGTAAATGCCTCAACATAGCCGTATTCATCACGAGTTTTGCTTTCAATAGTGTCAAAAAGCTCATAGGCAAGGCAAAGTGCCTCCTTGTCCTTTGAGGCATCGTAGTATGAGGCAAGAGCGTAAATCGCAAAAGCTTGATTGTATGTATGTTTCATGCCATCAAGGACATCACCCTTAGCGTCAAGCATCCAGTACACTCCGCCAAGCTCATTATCATAGCAATGCTCACGCAAGAAGTTGAATGCGTGACGCGCATTTTTGAGGTTTTGCTCGCCGCCGATAGTCAGATAGCAGTTAGCATAAAACCACAATATGCGAGAGTTGAGAATTACACCCTTAGGTGCGTTTTTATCAAGCTTCAAGTCACCGCTTACAAGCCCGTAGAACCCACCCTGCTCCCTATCAATAAGCTTGTCCCAAAAGGGAATTATATGTCCGCTTAGCTCATTACGTATCTCGTTTATCATTTACAAGCCACCTTCTATTACTGACAGTATAATGGGATGATAATATTACTTAATCTTGTTCATCACAAGCCCAGTTATAAGCTTCGGATAAAAATAGGTTGATTTTTGCGGCATTTTCTCGCCGTTTGCGGCAACATCACGGATTTCATCAACCCTTGTGGGGTTTAGAATAAATGCACAGTTTGCGTTGCCCGAATCCACCTCGGCGATAGCCTCATCGGCTGACCTTGTGTAAGTGAGATTGATTTGCGCCGCCATATTTGCCTTGTCAATGCCAAGAGCACGTTCTAAAACAAGGGTATGAAGTGTTGTTACATCAAGTCCGCAGTAGGCATCTGACGCATTAGGCAAAAGCTGTGCTATTGCATTGCCGTCACTAAGCACAAGAAGGTATGTAGCATCAGTAGTGTAAAGTGCAAGAGCTTTACTGCCCTTTGCATATTGCTCGTCAAGAGCGCATTCTATCTTTTCGGCTGAAAGCTCAGTAATGTCAAAATGTTTGCCGCACTTTTCAAGTAGGCTGTCAAGGTTAAAGCCTTGCATACCTCTGATAATTCTATGAGTGGGTAAAACCACAAGCCCGTCATTTTCCATGTTGACAAGCATCATCATTACATAGTCTTCGTTGCCGTCACCATTTCCGTTTTCACGCAGGGAGTTGCGGAAGTTAAGGGCGGTTTCATAGCGGTGATGCCCATCGGCGATATAAAGCTTTTTATCGCTAAATTTATCTTGTACAGCGGAGATTATATCGCTGTCATACACGCACCAAAGCTTATGAGTAACGCCATCCCCGTCGGTAATCTCAATATCGGGAGCACCCTGTGATGCGGAATCTATTATACTAAATGTAGATTTATCTTCATCCATATACAATGAGTATATTTGACTGAAGTTGCAGAATGTTTCCGACATGAGGTTAAAACGGTCGGTTTTTGCCTTGGATAAGGTTTCCTCATGGGGGAGGACTACGCCACGCTCAAATTCCTCAATCTTAACCAAAGTGACAAAGCCTTTTACTGAAAAGACTTCTCCCTTTACATCAAATGCCATCTCGTATACATAGATGCCTTCCTTGCTGTCGGTGTCAAGGACATTACCTTGCAACCACTTTGAAAGGGTTTCCCCTGCCTCCCTGTACCTATCCTCGCCGCCGCTTGGAAGCTCAAGGCGGATAAGGTTATGAGGGTTTGCCTTTATATACTCCTCACGCTGGGTAGGGCTTACTATGTCATAAGGCGGACATACAAGCTCTGAAATCCTTCCTGCCTTTTTGGTATATCTTAAACCCTTAAAAGGTTTTATCTGTGCCACAAGATCACTCCTAAATATTTATTGTTAAGGCTACTCGCTTATTCCGCAGCATTTCTTGTACTTTTTGCCTGAGCCGCATGGGCATGGATCGTTTCTGCCAACCTTAGCCTTATTCTTAACAGGCGCTTGCTTGACAGTGCCGTCGCCGCCGAGGTTTTCCTGTGAAGGCTTTGCAACCTGCTCACGCTTAATGCCCTCCTCACGCTTGACCTGAACGGTGAGCACTAGGCGGCATGTGTCCTCACGGATTGAACGAACCATTTCATCGAACATCTGGAATCCCTCGAAACGATACTCAACAACTGGGTCCTTCTGCCCGTAGCTACGCAGATGAATACCTTGCTTAAGCTCTGACATTGCATCGATATGATCCATCCACTTGGAGTCAACCGTTTTAAGCAGTACAACACGCTCAACTTCACGCATAAGTTCCGGCCCAAACTCATTCTCACGCTTCTCATATAAAGCAAGTGCTTTTTCTGTAAGGGTTTCAATAATTTCTTCTTTTGTGATGTCTGCAAGCTCATTGGTGGTAAAGCGTAAATCATCCTTTGTGGTGAGTGTCCCCATGAAGTGGTCACGAATCCCGTCAAGGTTCCAATCGTCATGGACTTCATCGTCTGCCGCATAGGTATTGACCGCATCGGAAATATTCTCTTTTATCATGCCTATGATTGAATCGCGCAAATTCTCGCCATCTAGCACCTTTGCACGCTGACCGTAGATAATCTCACGTTGAGTTGACATAACATCGTCGAAGTTTAGCACACTTTTACGGATTGAGAAGTTGCGCCCCTCAACCTTGCGCTGGGAGGATTCGATAGTGTTGGTGAGGATGCGATTTTCAATGGGCATATCCTCCTCGAACCCTAGAGTATTCATCATATTCTGTATGCGCTCGCCCCCGAATAGGCGCATTAAATCGTCCTCAAGGGAGATGAAGAAGCGGCTTTCGCCCTCGTCACCCTGACGACCTGCACGTCCACGGAGCTGATTGTCGATACGGCGGCTCTCGTGCCTCTCTGTGCCGAGTATGAACAAGCCCCCTGACTGCTTGACCTCAAGGGCTTCAGCGGCATTTTGCTGCTTAAAGTGAGCATGAAGCTCTGCATAAACCTTACGGGAATTGAGTATCTCCTCATTATCGGTTTCAGCGAAGCCAGTTGCCTCGTTTATAAGCTCCTCATCGAAGCCTTGCTTGCGCATTTGATTTTTTGCCATATATTCAGCGTTACCGCCTAGAACAATGTCAGTACCACGACCTGCCATGTTGGTTGCGATGGTGACAGCGCCCTTTTTACCTGCCTGTGCGACGATTTCAGCCTCACGCTC
>CAZLMF010000036.1:0-8823 GCA_964560565.1 uncultured Oscillospiraceae bacterium | reverse complement strand
GTTTAGCACTTCGTGCTTTATACCTCTGCGCTTTAGCAGGCTTGAAAGCAACTCCGACCTTTCGATTGAAATGGTGCCCACAAGAACAGGTTGTTGCTTTTCGTGGCAAGCCACAATCTGCTCAATAACCGCCATGTACTTGCCCTTTTCGGTCTTGTAAATCTGGTCTTGTTGGTCTTTTCTGATAACAGGCTTGTTAGTGGGAATGTCGATAACGTCAAGGTGGTAAATCTCCCTAAACTCGCCTTCCTCGGTCATAGCAGTACCTGTCATACCTGAAAGCTTGCTATAAAGCCTAAAGTAGTTTTGGAAGGTGACGGTAGCAAGGGTTTTGCTTTCACGCTCGACCTTTACGTTCTCCTTTGCCTCAATAGCCTGATGAAGCCCCTCATTATATCGGCGCCCGAACATTAGTCGCCCTGTGAACTCGTCTACTATGATAACTTCGCCGTCCTTGACTACATAGTCAATGTCACGGCGCATTACGCCCTGTGCCTTGATAGCTTGGTTTATATGATGGAGCAGAGTCATATTATCCGCATCCATAAGGTTTTCAACGTTGAAGTACTGCTCCGCTCTCCTTGCGCCCTTAGGGGTGATTGTAGCGGTGCGATGCTTTTCATCGATGATGTAGTCGCATTCTTCCTCGTCATCCTCTTGCTTTGCGTCTACCTCAACGACCTTGCGTGATTTAAGAGTGTGTGCAAATCTATTCGCTTGGGAATATAGCTCGGTGGATTTGTCACCCTGCCCTGATATGATAAGAGGTGTCCTCGCCTCGTCGATAAGGATTGAGTCAACCTCATCAACGATTGCATAGTTATGACCACGCTGAACTTTCATGTGTTTGTATATAACCATGTTGTCACGCAGGTAATCAAATCCCAGCTCGTTATTGGTGCCATAGGTAATGTCGCATAGGTATTCCTTGCGGCGCTCGTCATTTGACTTAGAGTGAACAATAAGCCCCACTGAAAGACCCAGATAACGATAAACCTTGCCCATCCATTCGGAGTCACGCTTTGCAAGGTAGTCGTTGACTGTAACAATATGAACGCCCTTACCTGAAAGTGCGTTTAGGTATGCAGGCAGTGTAGCAACAAGGGTTTTACCCTCACCTGTGCGCATCTCGGCAATTCTGCCTTGATGGAGGACTATGCCGCCGATAATCTGAACGGGGTAATGACGCATTCCCAAAGCACGATCTGCCGCCTCACGGCAAACTGCGAAAGCATCGGGGAGAATATCGTCAAGGGTTTCCCCCTGTGCCAGACGCTCCTTTAGAATAGGAGTCTGCCCTTTAAGCTCCTCCTCGCTCATAGCGCGGTATTTCTCCTCAAGCGCAATTACCATTTCCTTTATAGGCTCTATACGCTTTAGCTCCTTTTGGCTGTAGGAGCCGAAAATAGATGATATAATTCCCATTGTGTTCTCCTTTATATAAAGCATTTGTCAAATTATAAGCTGTTTTACGCTGTATTAGGCGCAATCTTCTCAGTATAAAATATATACTACTTATTGTACTTTAATTACCTCGATTTGTCAATGAATTGTTGCCTTTTAATGAACCTCAATTAACAATTGAAAATGTCGCTTTGTTGACAATACCGCTTGATTATTACACGCTTTTGACGTATAATTAAAATGTTGTATTTGACAATACGTCAACTGAAAGGAGCAAAAAAATGAGCTTTTCCCATGAAGTAGAAAGAATGTGTCCTATTGCAAAGGGACCAAACCACGGTCCGGCGCCCATTCCCGAGGAGGGACGCTGGGTCAAGGCATATCAAGTAGCTGATATCAGCGGGCTTTCCCATGGTGTGGGCTGGTGCGCACCTCAGCAGGGCGCATGTAAGCTTACCCTCAACGTTAAGGAAGGCATTATCGAGGAGGCACTGGTTGAAACACTGGGCTGCTCGGGTATGACTCACTCCGCTGCTATGGCAGGAGAAATCCTCACCGGCAAAACCATACTAGAGGCACTTAACACCGACCTTGTATGCGATGCTATTAACGTTGCAATGCGCGAGATTTTCTTGCAGCTTGTATACGGCCGCACACAGACCGCCTTTTCTGAGGACGGACTTCCCATTGGTGCAGGTCTTGAGGATTTAGGTAAAGGACTGCGTTCACAGATTGGAACAATCTTCTCCACTAAAGCAAAGGGTGTTCGCTATATGGAGATGGCAGAAGGCTACATATTATCCGTTGGACTTGATAAGAACAACGAGGCTATTGGTTACAAATTCGTTCGAGTAGGCAAGATGCTCGAGGATATTCGTCACGGAGTTGACCCAAAGACAGCTTATGAGAACAATATCGGTCAGTACGGCCGCTATGACGAAGCTGTTAAGCAAATTGATCCCCGCGAGGAATAAGCATCACGCTTACGATAAACGAAAGGATGGTTAATATATATGGCAAAGTTCGAAGGACAGGATAGAAGAATGCCCAAGATCGAAGCTTGTCTCAAGGAGTACGGAATTTCAAGCCTTGAGGAAGCAAAGGATCTATGTTTAAGCAAGGGCATAAATGTTGAGGAAATTGTTAAGGGTGTTCAGCCCATCGCTTTTGATAATGCTGTTTGGGCATATACACTAGGCACTGCAATTGCTATAAAGAAGAATATAGTTAAGGCGGCTGAAGCTGCTGAGGCTATCGGAGACGGCTTGCAGGCTTTTTGCATCCCAGGCTCAGTTGCTGAGCAGCGTGTGGTAGGCAAGGGACATGGCAACCTTGGCGCAATGCTGCTTCGTGAGGAGACAAATTGCTTCTGCTTTTTAGCAGGACATGAGTCCTTTGCAGCTGCAGAGGGCGCAATCGGAATTGCAAAGACTGCAAACAAAGCTCGCAAAGAACCACTACGTGTTATGCTAAGCGGTCTTGGCAAGGATGCTGCATACATAATTAGCCGTATAAACGGATTTACTTATGTTGAGACTAACTATGACTTCGCAACTGACAAGCTAAGCATTGTTCGTGAGGTTGAGTTTAGCACAGGCGATAAGGCTAAGGTTAGAGTTTACGGCTCTAATGACGTGCTTGAGGGCGTTGCAATAATGAAGCTTGAAAAGGTTGACGTTTCCATCACAGGCAACTCAACTAACCCAACTCGCTTCCAGCACCTTGTTGCAGGCACATATAAGAAGTGGTCAAACGAGAATAAGGTTCGCTACTTCTCAGTTGCTTCCGGCGGTGGTACAGGTCGTACACTTCATCCGGATAACGTTGCGGCAGGCCCTGCTTCCTATGGTCTTACTGACTCCATGGGACGTATGCACGGCGATGCTCAGTTTGCAGGCTCATCAAGCGTGCCCGCTCACGTTGAAATGATGGGACTTATCGGCATGGGCAACAACCCAATGGTTGGTGCTACTGTTGCATGTGCAGTTGCTGTTGAACAGGCTGCTAAGTAGGTATTAAAAAATTCGGGGCGGAGTTTCATCTCTGCCCCTATTTTTATATCTTTGTGGGGATACTAGCTTTTAGCGTTAAATATAGGAGGGAATAAAATGAACGAATGGGTAACAAGCTCCCTTGAACGTTTAGGACTTGTGGATAAGGAAAATGAAACTGCAGTTGCTGTTTTCATGCTTATCGGGGTGGCTATACTATGTATATTAGGATTTCTTGTCGTGCGTAAAATTGTCCTTGCCATTGCCAAAAGGGTTATAAAGCGCAGTAAAAAGAGAGGCTTTGCCGATATAATGCTAAAGCATAGGGCATTAAACAGGCTATGCCACCTTGTTCCTCCGATTATTCTTAGCCTATGTTCATCGCTTTTCCCCTCTTTTAGCTCTTGGTTTTATCGCTTTATCGGCGCTTATGTAGTCATTGTGGTTATGCTGATAGTGGATTCGCTGATTGACTGTGTTGACGATATTTATAGGAGCTACGAAATATCAAAAACACGACCGATAAAAAGCTTGCTTCAGGTCATAAAAATTGTTGTTTATGTAGTAGGGGGCATTATCCTTATCGCTTCCCTAGTCGGGCAAAGTCCGTTGGTTCTCCTTGGCGGAATAGGTGCAATGACAGCGGTGCTAAGCTTGGTTTTCAAGGACTCGATTTTGGGATTTGTAGCTGGAATTCAGCTTACCTCAAACGATATGGTGCGCATCGGTGACTGGATTGAGATGGCTAAATACTCCGCTGACGGCACTGTCCTTGAAATATCCCTTAACACCGTGAAGGTTGAAAACTTTGATAAAACTATTACCACCATTCCTGCTTATGCTCTTGTATCCGATTCCTTTAGAAACTGGAGGGGCATGGTAGCATCGGGAGGGCGCAGGATAAAACGCTCCATTTATATAGATGTGGGCAGTATCACCCTTTGCACCGATGAAATGATTGAGCGCTTTAAGAAAATCGACTACCTAAAGGATTATATAGCGCAAAAACAGGATGAAATAAGCAAGTATAACTCTACTCACAGTGTGGATTTATCCGAACCTATAAACGGCAGGAGAATGACTAATATAGGCACTTTTAGGGCGTATATACAAAGCTTGCTTGACCACCATTCGGGCATAAATAAGGATATGCTGAAAATGGTGCGGCAGCTTCAGCCTGTTGAGCAGGGATTGCCTCTTGAAATATACGCATTTACTAATAGCACTCAATGGGAATACTACGAAAACGTTCAGTCGGATATTTTTGACCACCTGCTTGCCATTGCGCCACGCTTTGGGTTGCGGGTATATCAAGCACCGAGCGGTTGGGATTTCCGTCAAGGCTAAAAGCTTTACACTTTATAAAAAACTCAGCAGGAAAGCTCCTGCTGAGTTTTTTTATTATGATATAATCTCGCCACTTGCAAAGCCGTTATAATCCTCTGCAAACAGTTCGGCAGCTTTTTTCATGTACAGTGTAATGGTATTCCCCTTTACAGTGACGTTAATCTTCACTGTGCCCACATAATCGTCTATGATGTTCGAGAGGATTAGCAGTGTACCTGTGCCCTGCCATGCTGCGGAGGAAATGCAGTCGTATCCGCACTCGGGGAATGGGTGATTGACATGCTTGCCAAAGCCAAAGGGAATGATGTGCTCCTTTTCGCCCTTTGTGAGGATTAGTTTGCCCTCATCGCCGTTTACTTCAAGGCGGACTGCATTTAGGTTAAGTGCATTGCCCTCCTGCATTTTGAAAGTCCTGTCCGTCATTCGCTGTGTAATGTTTTCTGCCTTTACACCGCTTAGTGGCTGCATTTTTAGGCTTGAGGATTTAGTCGCTAGCTCCTGCTGAAAAAGCTTCGCCTGCTCATCCTCGGTTAAAGCTGTGTCGCTTAGATAGGGGTAAAGCTCATCCCATAATGCGCCGAATATCGCACTGTTTTGGTCAGGCATAGGTTGGGTATCGGCAGTGGTAAGGAGTACAAAATCCTTATCGGGCAGGCAGATTGCAAGCTGACCGCCCATTCCCCTGCAAGCAAAACCGTTATTGAGAGTGCGCCAAAATTGGTAGCCGTAGCCCTCCCAATCCTCGATGGTATGTTTTGCGACAAAGGTATCAATTTGCTTTGAGGTAGCGGCTTTGATGTAATCGTGCGGTATAATCTCATTTTTGCCTGTTACGCTATCCATACAGGCAAGAGCAAACCTTGCGATGTCGCTTGTGGTGCATACAAGCCCAGAACCACCGTGAGAAATGCCCTTTGGGCATTTTATGCAGTATGCATCATCAGAAAAGCCGATTTTATTGAGGAATTTGCCCCTTAAATAGTCAAGAAGTGATTGACCGCTTAAACGCTCCACAATGGCGCAAAGTGTGTAGCTTGCGGAGGTGTCATAGAAAAATACTGTCCCCGGCTCATGGGAGGGGGGATATGTGAAAAAGCTATCTAGCCAATCATCGGTATCCACCATTTTATATGTAGTTGCCTCATGAGGCGATGCCATTCGAAGTAAGTCACGAATCGTCATGCGCTCTATATACGGATGAACTCCCTTTAAGGGCAGTTTATCCTTGAAATAATCCACTACCCTGTCGCTTAGTGATAGCTTTCCCTCGGCTTCTAAAAAGCCGATTGCAACGGAGGTGAAATTCTTAGTCACAGAGTACATGCGATGCTTACGCTGTGGAGTAAAGGGCAAGTAATAGCCCTGCGATGCGACCTTCCCATGGCGGATAACCATGTAGCTATGCATACTAATCTGTTGCTTTTCAAGGCTTTGGATAAAGCGCAAAATGCTTTGGGAGGGGATTCCCACGCTTTCAGGTGATGCAGGCAAAAGCGGATAAACGACTTCCATTTAACTTCCTCCTATTTGTTTCTTTTACTCCTTGCTAATAGTATATCAGCAGTTATTCTTGAAATCAAGCGTCGTAAGAACACAAACGTCCTATCCTTTATTAAAGCGACGGCGCAAAACAGTAAGTGCTCGTTTTTCAATGCGGGAAACATATGACCTCGATATGTCAAGGAGTTTTGCTACCTCCCTTTGAGTCAGGGGGGCAGTGCCGTACAGACCATAACGGTTGATTATTATAGTGCGCTCCCTAGTGTCAAGGCTTTCAAGGATAAACTTATGCAGATGCTCTGACTTGATTTTCAAGTCAATGGTGTCAATAATTGAGCTGTCATCTGCAATTATGTCAATGAGGGTAAGCTGATTGCCGTCCTTGTCTGTGTCGATTGGCTCGTTGATATAGACATCCCCTGCCGACTTTTTAAGAGTGCGAAAATGCATGAGGATTTCGTTTTCAATACAGCGTGATGCGTAAGTCGCAAACCTTGTGCCCTTGTTGTAGTCAAAGGTGCCTACAGCTTTAATTAAGCCCACAGTTCCAATAGAGATGAGGTCATCCTGCTCCTTGGAAACGGAGTAATATTTCTTGACAATATGAGCTACTAGACGTAGGTTGTGCTCTATAAGCTTATTGCGTGCGTCTTTATCGCCCTTTTCCATTAACTCAAAGCATTCCTGCTCATCAGTGGCGGAAAGGGGGCGGGGGAAGCTCCCTCCGTTTTCAATATGTAACGCAAAGTATAGCAAATTCGCTAGTGCAAGCTCGATTAACATAGTAAACATTGTATTTCACCCCTTTAGTAATTGTATGTTTCAACGGCTTGGCATAATGCGGCGGCAATTTTATAGCTCAAAATATATCTGCATTTTTAGTGTAATATGTTGACAATATCGTATTTTAATGATATGATTATCTTCATTAAATGCTTATATGGAGGTAAGGTATGGCTGTTATTGAAGCAAAAAAACTTACTAAATACTATGGCAAGGCAAGGGGCATTATAGGGGTTGACCTTTCTATAAATGAGGGTGATTTCTTTGGGTTTATCGGCCCTAACGGTGCAGGAAAAAGTACCACAACACGCTCCTTGCTAGGGCTTATAACTCCAACCTCCGGCAGTGGAACTGTGCTTGGGTTTGACTGCGTGCGCCAAAAAACGCAGCTACTTTCACAGGTGGGCTATATCCCCTCTGAGGCAATGTTTTATCAAGGTATGAAAGTAAGCGAAATAATTACCCTCTCAGCCAGAATGAGGCGCAAGGAGTGCAGCAAGCAGGCGAAACTGCTTTGTGAGCGCTTTGAGCTTGACACAAAGCGAAAAGTTGAGGAGCTATCCCTTGGCAACCGCAAGAAGCTTAGCATTATATGCGCACTTCAACATGAGCCGAAGCTTTACATATGCGATGAGCCTACAAGTGGGCTTGATCCCCTTATGCAGCGTGAGTTTTTTGAGGTGCTAAAGGAGAAAAATGCGCAAGGGGCAACAGTTTTTCTTTCCTCCCATGTGCTGTCTGAAATAGGCAGGCATTGCCGTCATGCGGCGGTTGTTCGTGAGGGCAGAATAATTGCGAACGGCACCGTTGAGGAGCTAACCGCAAGCACCGCAAAGCGAGTTGTACTACATGGAATAGTTGACGTTCCAAACCTTGAGGGAATGATTGATGTGGAGAAAAACGGCAACCACACAAGCTTTTTATACGCAGGGGAAATCCCACGATTAATCTCGGCGCTCAACGGCTTACAAATTGAGGATATGAGCATATCTGAGCCTGATTTAGAGGAAATGTTCATGCATTTCTACGGAGGTGAGCAACATGACAATATTTGAACATGAGATAAAGCGAAACTTCGCAAGCCTACTCATATGGAGCGCGGCAGTCGGCACGCTTATATTTGCTTGCATGCTGCTCTACCCTGAGATGGGAAATGAAATGGATAGCTTAGGCGATATGTTCTCTAATATGGGTGAGTTTAGTATAATGTTTGGGCTTGATAAGCTAAATTTCTCAACTGCCATGGGCTTTTACGGCATCGAAATAGGCAATATTCTCCCCATAGGAGGCTCACTGTTTGCGGCACTTTTAGGAATTAGCGCTCTTGCTAAAGAGGAGTCTGACCACACTGTGGAATTTCTGCTCACACACCCTGTTAGCAGAAGCAGTGTTGTTTCTCAAAAGCTAATTGCAATGCTTTCGAATATTGTGTTTTTCAACATGATTTGCGTGGCGCTTGCTTTGTGGTCCTTTAGTATTATCGGCGAGGATATTGATATGGAAGCGTTTTTACTATATCATCTTGCGCAACTTATAATGCAAATTGAGGTGGGCTGTATATGCTTTGGGATTTCAGCCTTTCTAAAGCGAAATACCATTGGAATTGGACTTGGTATTGCGGCTATACTGTTTTTCCTGAATATCTTTATCAATATAAGCGACTCCATGGAGTTTTTGAAATATATTACTCCCTTTCGCTACTCCGATTCAACGGAGATAATTTCATCGACCTCCATTGATGTGCCTCTTATGATGCTAGGGGTTGGGGTAACGCTTATCAGCATAGTGATTGCATTTA
>CAZLMF010000035.1:0-16933 GCA_964560565.1 uncultured Oscillospiraceae bacterium | reverse complement strand
TAAGCGAAGGCGGCGACTACTTCATAACAACGAAAAAGCTCGAAGTGCAAAAAGCCAAAAGTATGATATGGGACTATATTTTCTACCCGTTAATTGCAATTGCAGTTGTTGGAGTGGCGGTATTACTAATTCGTTTTGTTTTGCCTAAATTATCTGCTGACGGGAAGGTAAGGTTTAAATAAGGAGAAGCTTAAAGTTGATTGAATTTCTTAATAAAAAAAGCATAGAAGAGTTTGAAGCCTTTAATAGTACCCATAAGTACGGGCATTTTATGCAAAGCGCTCAATGGGCTGAGATAAAGTCTGACTGGTCACGCAGGGTGCTTGTCGCACGAGATGAAAGCGGTGCTATTAAGGGTGGGCTATCGGTGCTTATAAGAAAAGTGCCGATTTTGCCATTTACGCTTTTCTATGGCAACCGTGGGCCTGTTGCCGATCCTGCTGACGTGCAAACCCTCAAAGAAATACATGATGGGCTGAAAAGCCTTGCAAAGCGTGAGCATGCGTATATGTTTATGGCTGAACCTGCTTTGGAGGATAGTGAAGGCGATGTTTGCAAGTCCTATCAAGACGCTGGCTTTCAGTTTTCTAAACAAACACGAGGCGCAACTGCAATTCAACCAAGCTCAGTTTATAGGCTTACCCTTACAGGAAAGACTCAAGACGAGATAATGGCAGGTCTTCATCGCAAGCATCGATATGCCTTAAAGCAGGCAATAAAGTTTGGCGTTGAGATTAAGCATACAGGCAAAGAAGGTTTAGACGAGTTCATGCGTATAATGCGTGTTACAGGTGACAGGCAGGGGATTTCTGTGCGCCCACGCAGCTATTATGAGCATGTGCTTGATGCAATGGGAGAAAAGGCAAGGCTCTACTTTGCTTATTATAATGACACTGCAATTGCATGCGCAATGAATATCTGGTACGGCAACAAAATGTGGTACCTGTATGCAGGTTCTGACAATCTTCATCGTGAGGTGCAGCCAAACTATCTCCTGCAATGGGAAATGATTTGCTGGGCACTGGAGCTTGGGCTTGATATTTATGATTTTGGCGGCGTTGCAGTGGGAGATGTAGTCCTTGAGGGGCTAAACCACTTCAAAAAGAACTTCGGCGGTGACTTATGCGAGTTTATTGGCACAGTAGAAGTTGTGTACAAGCCGTTTATTAAATGGATTTATGAGCTTGCAATGTCCGCAAAATATAATCTTTCTCACTTTTTGAGAAGCAAACACAGCAATAAAAACAAAAACAAACAGGTAACGGATTAACCGTTACCTGTTTGCATACAACTAGGTTGTTTGCAACTATGCCTATAAGCCGAGTTCTGTTTACGCGATAATCTATCTTGTCCGGGTGTCGCCACCGCGGATCATGCCACCTTTAATGGGGTGCGCCGAGCAAGCACATCTTTCCCCACACCAACCGGTGTTGCATCGGATAGGGTTTACATGGCCGCCTTGTCGCCAAGACGCCGGTGAGCTCTTACCTCACCTTTCCACCCTTACTTGAAGCCAAAGCCCCAAGCGGTATCTCTCTGTTGCACTAGCCCTAGAGTCGCCTCCGGCTGCCGTTAGCAGCTACCCTGCTCTATGATGCTCGGACTTTCCTCACTAAGCTAACGCTTAGCGCTACCGCACAGCATACTTGCATATTAATTTTACAGGAAAAGATAAATTCTGTCAAGGGGTTGAAAAATGGCAATGAATTTGCTATAATATATTTTAAACAAAAATGGATAGGGGATAGATAATATGAAAAAGGTTAGTTTTGAGGAAACACGCAATCCCAAGCAAAAGCCACTTGATGAAAGCAAGCTCGGTTTTGGCAGTATAACTACTGACCATATGCTGATTATCGACTATACAAAGGGCAAGGGCTGGCATTCAGCACGCATCGTTCCTTATGCACCTTTACAGCTTGACCCTGCGTGTATGTGCCTGCACTACTCACAGGAAATCTTTGAGGGACTTAAAGCTTATCGCGGTGTAGACGGCAAGATTCGACTATTCCGCCCACAGGAGAACTTCAAAAGGCTTAATGAGTCCTGTACGAGAATTGCAATGCCTCAAATGGATGAGGAGTTGCTCTTGGATTCACTTACACAGTTAATCAATGTTGAGCGTGATTGGGTGCCTCATGCTGATGGCACATCACTTTATATCCGCCCATTTATTATAGCTACTGAGGCAAAGCTTGGCGTTAAGCCATCAGATGAATATAAATACATTGTAATTCTTTCCCCATCAGGCGCTTATTACTCATCGGGAATTAACCCTGTTAAGATTTATGTTGAGCATGAATATGTTCGCGCTGTAAAGGGCGGAACGGGCATGGTTAAAACCGGCGGCAACTACGCTGCATCCCTTCTTGCGCAGGTTAAGGCGCACGATCAAGGCTATGAGCAAGTTCTTTGGCTTGATGGTGTTGAGCGCAAGTACATTGAAGAAGTCGGCGCTATGAACGTATTCTTTGTCATAGGTGATGAAATTATTACTCCTGAACTGCGCGGTAGTATTCTCCCAGGAATTACACGCAAGTCAACTATTGAGCTTGCACGCAGTTGGGGATGCAAGGTTGTTGAGCGTCGCCTAAGCATTGATGAAATTGTTGAGGCTTATGATAAGGGACTTCTTAAGGAAGCCTTTGGCACAGGCACAGCGGCAGTTATCTCTCCAGTTGGCATACTTAAATATGGTGATAAAGTTATGTCGCTGACAGGTGGCAAGATTGGCGAGATTTCGCAGAGGCTTTACAATGAGCTTACAGGTATCCAGTGGGGTAAGATTAAGGATGAATTCAACTGGACAGTTACTGTATAAAGTAAATATTGTTCTAAAAGCAGGAGGGTTAACGCCCTCCTGCTTTTTTGTGCCCTTTTTGCCATTACTATAAATTATTTTAGGCGGTGACCTATATAAGCTCCATAGCATAATATAAAAAAGAGGAAAATCGCTCCCCAATTTTCCCAAGATGATTAATTTAGATTAAATGGGTAAAAATACTATTGGAACATAATAAAAAGGAGTGGAATATGTGTCTATCAAAAGGGGAGAAATATATTACGCAGATTTGAGCCCTGTTGTTGGTTCGGAGCAGGGCGGAGTGCGACCGGTGCTGATAGTGCAAAATGATGTTGGAAACAAGCATAGTCCAACTGTAATTGCGGCGGCAATAACAAGCCAAAGGGAGAAAGCGAAGCTGCCTACTCATATAGAGCTTAATGCACTGTCCTGTGGGCTTGCAAAGGATAGCGTGGTGCTGCTTGAGCAAATACGTACAATAGACAAAAAGCGCTTAAAGGAGCGCATGGGCGAACTTGACAATACCTCAATGCATAAGGTTGACACTGCATTAACAATAAGCTTTGGGCTGACCACAGAGTTGTAAGCCTACATAGAATCAGAAAGCTTACGCCCCCACGCATAAGCGTGAGGGCGATAAATTTTTCTTCGGACAAGCTACATATCGTAAACTTCATCCTTTTGAAGGACCTTAATGCCTTTTTCCTGTAAAACGTCAATTGCCCTCTCGTTGTCCTCAACACGGAGGATAACATAAGCAATATCATCAGTCTTGCTTAAAAATGCGTACATATACTCAACACTGATTTTGTTGCTGTTAAGGGCTTGCATTACATGCGCAAGTCCCCCCGGCTCGTCAGGGATGCCGATGCCGATTACTTTAGTAAGGGACACAGTAGCACCATCGGCTTTAAGAGCCCTTTCAGCGGCGGCAGGATTATTTACAATCAGCCTTAAAATACCAAAGTCACGAGTATCCGCAATGGAAAGAGCGCGGATATCAATCCCCTCCTTGTAGAGGACATCGGTAATTTCAGCAAGCCTGCCAAGCTTGTTTTCCACGAAAACGGAAATCTGTTCGATTAACATAGTAATTCATTCTCCTTCCGGCTAAACGCCTTAAATGTGCATTTTATAGCTTGCGATTGTCTATAACACGTACTGCTTTGCCTTCACTTCTGGCTATCGACTTAGGCTCAACAAGCTTAATTTTCGCCGATATACCTAGGGTTGACTGCACAGCTGCAGTTATTCCTGCTTCATGCTCCTCGATAGAGCTTATAGTGTCAGAAAACAGATCATTTGTCATCTCTACTTGAATTTCAAGGGTATCAAGATTATCCTTGCGACCAACAATAAGTTGGTAGTGGGGGGAAGTATTACCCATTTCAAGTAATACGCTTTCGATTTGCGATGGGAACACATTCACTCCGCGGATAATCAGCATATCATCGCTTCTGCCACGAGGTTTAAGCATTTTGACAAGTGTCCTGCCGCACTTGCATTTTCCACGCTGTAAAACGCAAATATCTCTTGTGCGGTAGCGAACAAGAGGCAATGCCTCCTTAGTTACACAGGTGAACACAAGTTCACCCTGCACACCGTCGGGTAGGACTTCGCCTGTATCGGGGTCAATGATTTCAGGGATGAAGTGGTCCTCATTGATATGCATACCCGATTGGTCACAGCATTCAAAGGAAACTCCGGGGCCGCTGATTTCGCTAAGACCGTAAATATCGTATGCCTTTAACCCAAGCCCGCTTTCAATCTCTTGCCTCATTTGCTCTGTCCAAGGTTCTGCGCCGAAAACGCCTGCCTTCAATTTAAGCTCCGACTTATCTATGTTCTGCTCACGTAGACATTCCGCCAAATAACAAGCATAGGATGGCGTCATGCAAATTATAGTAGAGCCAAAGTCTTTGAAAATTTGAAGTTGCCTTGCAGTGTTTCCAGATGAAACGGGGATTACTGTCGCACCAAGTCGTTCTGCGCCATAATGCAAGCCAAGTCCACCTGTAAAAAGTCCATAGCCGTAAGCAATATGAACGAAATCATCTTTTGTGCCGCCAAATGCCACCAATGCACGAGCAGTGCATTCGGACCACATTTCAATATCCGCTTTGGTGTAGCCAACTACTGTTTGTTTGCCTGTTGTACCGCTTGAGGCGTGTATGCGAACAATCTCGTTCATAGGCACTGCAAACATACCATAAGGGTATGTATCTCGTAAATCCTGCTTTGTGGTAAAAGGGAGCTTGCATAAGTCGTCAACACTCTTAATATCCTCAGGGGTAAGACCTAGAGCCTGCATTTTCTCTCGGTAAGGCGCCACATTATTATAGACATGGCGAATTACCTTGGATAGACGAAAGGATTGCAGCGCTTGCATTTCATGTATGGGAGCGCATTCAACATCCTTATCCCAATATATGCTCAAGGGAATCATTCCTTTCACGCGGCATAAGCCGCTGTATTAGCTGATTGCAATATTTTTCCCAAGCTCGAACGCTTTAAGGTTAAGCTCTAAAGCCTTAGGGGGGACACATTTAGTAACTGCATCAAGCCAAGCCTGTTCTGGGAAACCTGCAAGGTTTGAAAGCACACCCATAAGCACCACGTTGACAGCCTTTTGCGAGCCTGCTTGCTTTGCAAGCTCAAGAGCATCTATGGCAAGGACATTTACGCCACTTGATTTAATCTTATTCACTATATCCTCTGGATATTTCGCCACACCTGTAACAACAGGCATAGGGTCAATCTGCTGTGTGTTGGTGATAATCTTGCCGTTTGCTTTTAAGTAGGGGAGGTATCTTGCCGTCTCTAAAAGCTCAAAGGATATGATAAAATCTGCCTCTCCAAGCTCGATAGTAGGGGAGTAAACCTGCTTACCAAACTTCACATAAGTGACAACTGAGCCTCCGCGCTGGCTCATTCCATGAACCTCACTTACCTTCACATCATAGCCCTGTGAGATTAGCACATTGCCAAGAATACGGCTTGCGAGCAGTGTTCCCTGTCCGCCTACACCGACAAGCATAATGTTTTTGTTATCTGTTTTATTCATTATCGCAACCTCCGATAGCTCCAAATTTGCATAGCTGTTCGCATAATCCGCAGCCTACGCACTGGGTAGCGTCAATCTGAGCTTTTGTGTCAACCATGCTAATTGCAGGGCAGCCAAGGCGCATACAAGCCTTACAGCTGCGGCACTTGTCACGATTGACCTTGAGTGGAGGGTTGTGCTTTACATACTTTAGAAGCGCACATGGACGGCGTGTGATTATAACCGATGGCTCATTGACCGCAAGCTCCTCGCGAACAACTTCCTCGGTTGCTTTTAGGTCATGGGGGTCAACCACTCTCACACGGCGAATGCCGATTGCCTTGCAAAGCTCCTCAAGGTTTACTGCAGCGGCTGCGTCGCCCTTTAGGTTGTAGCCGGTGGTGGGGTTTTGCTGATGACCTGTCATGCCTGTAATGGAGTTATCAAGAATGATAACGGTTGAATTGCTTTTGTTGTAGGCAATATTAACAAGCCCTGTCATGCCCGAATGCATGAAGGTTGAGTCGCCTATAACTGCAACGGTGCTATGCTCGGCGCTTTCGCCCCTTGCTTTATTAAATCCATGAAGTCCTGATACGGATGCTCCCATGCATATTGTGGTATCCATTGCGGACAAAGGAGCAACTGCACCCAAAGTATAGCAGCCGATATCGCCGCTTACGGTGACCTTTAGCTTGTTAAGCACATAGAAAAGTCCACGATGTGGGCAGCCTGAGCACATAACAGGTGGGCGCACAGGCACTGCTTCTGGGAAGCGAGTAAAATCAGCTGTTTGAGTAAGGATTTTTCTTGCTACAAGGTTTTGCGAATACTCGCCAAGCAAGGTGAATATTTCTCCGTCCTTGCCGATGCATTCAATGCCAAGCTGACGGCAATGGGATTCTATAATTGGGTCAAGCTCTTCGATTATGTAAAGCTTATCCACTTTTGAAGCAAAATCTTTAATTAGCTCAGTGGGTAAGGGATTTACCATGCCAAGCTTTAGGTAGCTTGCGTTATCGCCGAGGACATCTTTAGCATATTGGTAGCATATACCTGCGGTGATTACGCCTATTTTAGTGTCACCCATTTCAACCTTGTTGATTGCACTGGTTTCAGCCCATTTAGCAAGCGTTAACTGCCGTTGCTCAACCTTAATGTGCAAACTACGAGAGTTAGCAGGGAGGGTAACATACTTTTGTATATTTTTCTCATAAGGCTTTAGAGCTACATTATCACGCTCGTTAAGCTCAAGTAAGCTCTGTGAGTGGGAAACACGAGTAGAAAGTCTAATGATTACAGGAGTATCCATTTCTTCTGAAAGCTCGTAAGCAAGCTTTATGTAATCCCTGCATTCCGCAGAATTCGATGGCTCAAGCATTGGAAGCTTCGCAGCGATTGCATAGTAGCGTGAATCCTGTTCATTTTGGCTGGAGTGCATACCAGGGTCATCTGCAACAGCGATGACAAGTCCGCCATTTACTCCTGTATAGCTAACGGTGAAGAGCGGATCGGCAGCTACATTGAGCCCGACGTGCTTTTGTGCACAAAAAGATCTTGCGCCTGCGATTGAGGCGCCGATAGCAACCTCCATAGCAACTTTTTCATTAGGCGCCCACTCAGCATAGACTTCGTCATACTTAGCGACGCTTTCGGTTATTTCGGTTGAGGGAGTGCCTGGGTAGCTTGATACGACGGTACAACCCGCTTCGTATAGCCCTCGTGCAATTGCCTCATTACCAAGCATTAATTGTGACATAGCTTCTCCTATTCTTTTTTTAGTATTATAATAATTGTAGCATATTTTTCTGCTATTGTTAATACCTACGCAAAAGTTTGTAATAATATAAAGCAATAAAGCGGACATTTTCATGCTCGCTTTATCTTATGTATTTATGCCTTTACTTCTTGCGTAAATCTATTACACGCTTTGCTTTGCCTTGGAAGCGCTCAATGGATTTGCTTTCAACCAGACTTACCTTTGTGTCAATTCCAAGAACGGTTCGAAGATCGTGGTGCACCCTCTTCTGAAGTGTCTCAAGCTCGCTGAAACGCTCTAGCAACGAAGCATCCGCCAACTCACAACGCACCTCAAGTGTATCGTGGTAGCCCTCAGTTTTAACTACAAGCTGATAATGGGGCGCAATCTGAGGAATTACCATTAGCACACTCTCAATTTGAGATGGGAATACGTTAACACCACGGATTTTAAGCATATCATCACTGCGACCCATGACCTTTGCCATACGTGCATGAGTGCGTCCGCATTTGCAGGTGTCGTAGTCAATTTGAGTAATGTCCTTTGTACGGTAGCGAAGCAGAGGGAAGCCTTCCTTAGTGAGGGTTGTAATAGCAAGCTCACCAACCTCGCCCCTAGGGAGAACCTCAAGGGTGTTCGAGTTAATAATTTCAGGGAGGAAGTGGTCCTCAGCAAAGTGCATTCCGCATCTATATAGGCACTCGCCCGATATTCCGGGGCCCATAAGCTCGCTCATGCCGTAGTTGTCAGTGGCAAACAGGTGAAGTGAGTCCTCAACCTTATCGCGCATTTCCATTGTGCAGCCCTCTGAGCCGAGCAGTCCCAAGCGAAGCTTTAAGCTGTCGGGATTAACGCCCATTTCACGAGAAAGCTCGCCTATGTACTGGGCATAGGAGGGGGTGGAAACAAGTGCAGTTGTGCCAAAATCTTGCATAAACATGATTTGTTTTTCGGTGTTACCGCTTGAAGTGGGGACTACTGTCGCGCCAAGCTTTTCAAGCCCGTAGTGAAGCCCAAAAGCGCCTGTGAACATACCGTAGCCAAAGGCAATTTGAACTATATCCTCATCAGTTGCACCGGCAGCAACGCATAACCTTGCAACAATATCGCCCCACATATCAAGGTCAGCCTTTGTATAACCGACAACTGTTGGCTTGCCTGTTGTGCCTGACGAGGCGTGTACACGGACAATGTTCTTTAGCGGTTGCGCAAATAAGCCGAATGGATATGTATCACGGAGATCCTCCTTAGTGGTAAAGGGAATATGCTCAATATCAGATAAAGTGCGGATCTTATCGGGTGTTACACCGCACTTAGTAAGCCTATCATGGTAAAACTGCACGTTCTCAAAGCAGTAGCTTACCAAATGTTTTAGCCGTTGAAGCTGAAGCTCCTCAATTTTCGCACGAGGGAGGGTTTCCGTTTCCTTATCAAAGAATGCAACTGACATAGACATGACTAAACTTCCTTTGTAAATGATTTATACTAAGCGTTTTCTTCGCTTAAGCAGCTGAATATTTCATCCACCTTTTCAGCATCAGGCTTACGGGTAATTAGGGATACTAGAGGCACTACAATTAGACCTGCCAGCATGGCTGCTGCGCCTGCATTGATGGGTGAAGCGAGGTTAAAGCCCATTTCGGGCAGCTTGATGTCGAATATTCCAAGGCTAAACACGAACATATGGGACACTGTTATGCCAACACCTGCGATAAAGCCGGCCCAAACGCCTGCGGTGGTGACACCCTTCCAATATAGCCCATATAGTAGGGGGGCAAGGAATGCACCTGCGAGTGCGCCCCATGAAATCGACATAAGGGTTGTAATATAAGCACTGGGGTTAAGAGCTATCATAACTGATATAACGATGAAGAATGCGATTAGAATACGCATTACAAGCACTTGACGCTTATCGTTCATGTTCTTTGCAAAGTATGGCTTAATCAAATCAAGGGTAAGAGTTGAGCTTGATGTAAGCACAAGAGAGGATAAGGTTGACATTGAAGCCGATAGCACAAGCACCACAACAACACCGATTAGTATATCGGGTAGTGCGCTTTCCAGCATCTTAGGCACGATTTGGTCGTATAGCATCCTGCCTCCGCCTTCTGGGGTTATTTCCGAAGCGGTGACAAAAAGCCTGCCAAATGCGCCCATGAAGTATGAACCGCCTGCAACGACTACTGCAAACACAGTAGAAACAATTGTGCCGATTTTAACTGAACGCTTATCTTTTATAGCGTAGAATTTATGTATCATCTGAGGCAATCCCCAAGTCCCGATGGAAGTAAGCAGTATAACGCCAATCAGGTTTATCGGATCGGGCCCAAGTATGGAGGTGAATGCTCCCTGTAAGCCCTCAGTAATAGGAGTTGTGCTCGGTGTCTGCGAAAGCTCAACCATTGAGGAGAATAAGCCACCGTTTGCGTTTAGCACGGATGCTATAACTGCTATTATCCCAAAAATCATTATAATACCTTGAATAAAGTCGTTAAGTGCGGTTGCCATATAGCCGCCTAGCATAACATAAACCCCTGTAAGTGCCGCCATTGCAATAATGCAAATGGTGTAATCAATGTTAAACGCCATGCTAAATAGTCGGGAAAGCCCGTTATATACCGATGCAGTATAAGGAATGAGAAATACAAATACTATTATTGATGCTGCTATTTTAAGCTTCTTGGAAAAGTAGCGCTTTTCGAAAAATTCCGGCATTGTTGTCGCGTTTAAGTGCCTAGTCATCGCACGAGTGCGATTACCTAGCACAAGCCAAGCGAGAAGGCTGCCGATAAATGCATTGCCAAGTCCGATTAGAACAGCGGATACACCAAAGTTCCACCCAAACTGACCTGCATAGCCGATGAATACAACCGCTGAAAAATAGCTAGTGCCGTATGCAAAAGCAGAAATCCAAGGGCCTACGCTACGCCCGCCAAGCACAAAATCCGTGACATTGCCTGTGCTTTTGCGGCAATATACTCCTATGCCAACCATAAGTATAATGTAAAGAATCAGAATAATCCAAAGCTCCATAAAAACACTTCCAAACTCTAAATGTATTCGCACTTAACTTTATCGCTTTTATGCCCAAGCAATTTAAAGCTTTCCTGTGCTAAAGCGAATTATACACCAAAAATTTTCAAATGTCAAGATGAATTTGAATAATCTATTAAGTATTAATGTATAGACGTTAAGTAACCTGCAACTGCCCTAAAGCATCTAATATATCTGCAACTGACCTTGATTTTGCTTCAATAAAGTTAGTTGCCTCATTTATATCACAAAGTTGATGAGCATCTGAGCTTGTGATGATGTTGCAGTTATTTAAGTAGGGATTCCCCTCACAAAGCTTTGAAAGCTTGTCTATGTCACGAAGCTCGGCGCATGCAAATCGGCTGTCGGGGGGGATATACCCAAGCTGTGAAAGAATGCTATATGAAGGGCGGTCAATGTGGGCGGGTATAAACAAACCGCCATAGTCGCCAACCAAGTCATAAAGCTCATCAAACCCAATAGAAGTAGCGTTTGAAAGCAAGTGCGGTACACGCTCCACCAGCTTTTCATCGGCATCAAGCACAAGCTGCTGCCCGAATATGCCCTTGCGGTCTATTATAGGGGGGAGCTTTGAATAGATAACCTCACCAAAGTCAAGAGCTCGATCAAGGTTTGGCATAAGGCAAACCACATGGATTTCCTCAGCAGTCGAAACCTCAAGCCCTGCAATAGCGGTAATGCCATATTCCTGCGCACACTTAAAAAGGGCAGGGCAATTTTTAGCACTTCCGTGGTCGGTCAGTGCAATAACATCAAGTCCTTTAAGCGCCGCCATACCGACTATGTCGGCAGGGGTCATGTCGTCATTTCCGCAAGGGGAAAGACAGGAGTGTATATGTAAATCGTAGGCAAGTTTAAGCACTGCAATACTCGTGGATAAGAAGTGCCGATTCAAATACAGGCAGGGTAGTCCTTAAAACGGTAATGCCTTGTTCTTTGGCACGTTCAAGGGCAAGCTTATCAAGAGATGCTCCCTCAGCAAGGATTATGCACGCAACATCGGCAAGCACAGCGACAGCTATGGAGTTTACATTGCCCATTACAGTAACCCATGCGCAACCAGCAGGAGCACGTCCCATTACAAGGCTTAAAAGGTCACAGCAATACACACTTGTGAATGCTATTTCCTCCTCACCTTCATTTTCTATTATAAAATCGCATTTCTGCGCAAGTTCAGCTAAAGTCATAAATGACCTCCTACTTTTTTGTGTCAAGCATTGAGAACTCATCGGATAAGCGATGTATACGCTCACGGAGAATATGTATACAGTCCTCTTCCTTAGCGTTGCCGCGTGCCACGTCTTGTGCAAGCGCCCTGCATGTGGGAGCGCCGCAAGAGCCGCAATCAAGACCGGGTAAGCGTTCGCACAGCTCGTCTACTTTTGCCATAAGAGCAATGCTTTCCTCAAGGTCGCTGCCGAGGTTAAATACCGGCTGATACTCAATTGCTTGATTCCAAAACGCGCCGTCAGGGATAGCATCACCAAGGTGGTTACAAGCCACAGGCAGATATTTTCTCAATCTTTTAAGCTTTGCATGAGCAATATAGGGGTTTTCAACGGTGAGAACTCCGCCTACACATCCTCCTGAGCAGGCATTAAGCTCGATAAATTCCAAACCGCTCCTAAATTTGCGGTCTTCCAAGTCTTCCAGTACACGGATGACGTTCTCAATTCCATCAGCAGCAAGGTAATTGTCGCTTAGCAGCCCTCCTGCTTCGCCGCCGCTTGCGCCCCAGCTGACGCCGATTTTACCACTGCTAGACAGATGGTTTTCACCCTCGTTATCATGCTTCATCACCTGCACAAGTCGAGGGTACACCTCGCTTATGGCAACAACCGCATCAACCTCGGATTTGTCATTGCCAAGGGGTGAATATACAGCAGTCACCTTTGCAGGGCAGGGAGATATAAAAATTATCCCAATTTTCTCTCGAGGCAAGCCGGTTTTCTCCGTTGCAATGCGTAGCGCATTACTTGCCGCAAGCTCCATAGGCGCATTTATTGGTAAAAGCATATCAATAAGGGACGGAAAGCGCACACGTATAAGCCTTGACACAGAGGGGCAGGCAGAGGAAATAATAGGAGTCGCAAGCTTCCCCTCGGCGATAAGCTTACGTGTAAGCTCGGACACCATTTCCGCAGCAGTGCTCACCTCGTATACATCATCAAATCCAATGTCAAGAAGTCCCCTAAGTACTATATCCACATCGTCAAGGTTGTTAAACTGCCCGTACAAAGACGGGGGAGGCAGTGCGACGGTGTACTCATACTTTTTCAGAACGCTAAGAGGGTCGTATGTAGCTTTCTTTGCATGGTGGGGGCAAATACGAATACATTCGCCGCAGTCAATGCAAAACTCCTTGATAATGCTTGCTTTGCCGTTGTGTACGCGAATTGCTTCGGTCGGGCAGCGTTTAATGCAATTTATGCAACCCTTACATAGCTCAGGGTCAAGATGAACTGAGTGGAAAAAGGTATCCATTTTTGCCTCCTATCATTTAGGTAGTTAGGCTAGCAGAAAAATATAAAACGCTAGCTTATTTAACGTAGATTGTCATAGTTACAGTTGTGCCAACGCCGACAGTGGACTGAATATCCATCTCGTCGGTGTATTTCTTCATATTGGAAAGCCCCATTCCTGCCCCAAAGCCAAGATTGCGAACATTATCGGGGGCGGTGGAATAGCCTTCCATCATTGCAAGCTCAATATTGGGGATACCCGGCCCGGTGTCGGATAAAACCAGCTTGATTTTCTCAGGGGTAATATCAACAGCAATTTCGCCGCCGTGAGCGTGAATTACCATATTTATTTCGCCCTCATATACGGATATAGCAACCTTGCGGACAGTTTCTGGGTTGAAGCCTGCCTGCTTTAACTTGCGCTTGATATCCGAGGAAGCTTCGCCAGCTCGTGTAAAGTCGTCTCCTAGAACAGTGTATTTAAGTGAAACATTACTCAATGACCTTACCTCCGTGAAGCCCTTTTTCATAAAGCTTACCACAGGCTACAAACATTCTTGCATCAGTGGATAAAAGCACTATGGAGCGTTCTTTTGCCAAGGAAATGATAGTTTCATCGGGCATTTTGCCACGGACAAACACTATACAGACAATGTCCATCATCTCTGCAGTGCGGACAACCTGTGAATTGACAAGCCCTGTTAGAAGTACAGCCTGATCCTTGACAAATGCCAGAACATCCGACATCATATCCGACCCGCAAGCGGTATGCACCTCAGTTTCAAGCAAATCCTCGCCTGATATAACTTCACATTCAAGGATATTCTTAATATCGCCGATAGTCATATTGTGCCCCCCTATGTTTAATTGTTCGTTTTGTTTCTATCTAATAAAGTTGCTGAGATTTTACGTTTTAGAAAAACCTTCACGTTAGATAATACTTATTATTATTGTAACATAAATAAAAGTAAAATTCAATGCAGATTTTGTTGATTGTGCACACAAAAGTTGCCCGAGTGCCCCTAGGTAAATTAGTTTATATTATCTAATATACATTTAGCCAAAATTCAATTTACAATATTCAATATACTTATTCACATTACATGAGTATTTAGCGATTTCTTACATTCCCTTAATCGACTTTTTTACCGAAACAGTATAGCTTTTTAGTGTTGCTTGTGATATACTATATGCAAGTCTGATAAATTTTTATCAATGAATCGCAGGAGGAATAATAATGGCACTAAAAACTAGCACTGCCAAGTTCTCAGGAACGGCAGAGCAGGAGAGCAAGCTCATTGAGGTAATCAACGCTCATAAGGATGAGAAGGGCGCGCTTATGCCTGTTTTGCAAAACGCACAGGATATTTACGGCTATCTGCCCATTGAGGTGCAGAAAATTATAGCTGAGCAGTTGTCCATTCCATTAGAAGAAGTCTATGGAGTTGTAACATTCTACTCCCAGTTTAACCTTAACCCAAAGGGCAAGTACAAAGTATCAGTATGTCTTGGTACTGCTTGCTATGTAAAGGGCGCTGGTGACCTTTACAATCGCCTTCAGGAAAGACTTCACATTGAGGGTGGTCAATGTACAGAGGACGGCAAGTTCTCGCTTGACGCATGCCGCTGCATAGGCGCTTGCGGACTGGCACCTGTTTTGACTGTTAATGACGACGTTTACGGAAGACTTACAGTTGACGATGTTGACAGCATATTGGCTAAGTATAAAGACTAGACGCTATGACAGAGATTTCGCTGAATGTACTTGACATTGCGCAAAATTGCATTAGCGCAAATGCAACGCTTGTTGAAATTGAGCTTAATGTGGACACAGCCCTTGATGCACTTGAAATTGTCATTTCTGATAATGGTCACGGCATGACACCTGAGCAGCTAAAGCGTGTGGAGGATCCCTTTTACACCACCAGAACAACACGCAAGGTGGGGTTGGGTGTGCCGTTGTTTAAGATGTCCGCTCAAATGACTGGCGGAAGCTTTAGCATTGACTCGGAAAGCAACAAGGGAACAAGAGTGCGAGCAAGCTTTGGGATTTCTCATATAGACAGAATGCCTTTAGGGGATATAAACTCAACAATCCATGCCCTTGTAACGCTCAATCCTGATATTGACTTTGTTTATTGCTACAAGGTAAATGGCAAGGAGTTCACCCTAGACACAAGGAAATTTCGTGAAATTTTGCAAGGTGTGCCGCTTAATAGCGTCGAGGTTTCAAGCTACATACGCGAATTTCTTGAAGAGAACAAGCAAGAGGTAGATAAAGGCTTAGAAATATAGCTACCGACTTAATTTAAGGATATAGTAGAAAGGAAAATATCTTATGAAAACTTTAGCAGAGCTACAAGCTATCAGGGATAAAATGCAGTCGCAGGTTGGAATTCGTCACGATGACGATAATAAAACCCGTGTTGTAATCGGCATGGCTACCTGTGGTATTGCAGCAGGAGCACGCCCCGTTTTAGGCACCTTTTCAAAGCTAGTTGAGGAGAAGAATTTACTTAACGTGGCTGTTACTCAAACAGGTTGCATTGGACTATGCCAGTTTGAACCAATAGTTGAAATTACAGTTGCTGGACAGGAAAAGGTCACATACATTAACATGGATGAAAGCAAAGCACGCGAGGTTGTCGAGCAGCACCTTGAGCGTGGAGTTATCATCGGAAAATACACAATAAATTCGGCTGATATTGCCAAGTAAAGAGGAGGATAAGGAATGTATCGCTCACATGTTTTAGTCTGCGGTGGAACAGGCTGTACCTCCTCGGGTAGCGAGAAGCTAATCAACGCTCTCCAAGAGGAAATCAATAAGAATAAGCTTACCGATGAGGTTCAAGTAGTCAAGACAGGCTGTTTTGGACTTTGCGCACTAGGCCCGATTATGATTATTTACCCAGAGGGAAGTTTCTACTCAATGGTAAAGGAAGAGGATATTCCAGAGATTGTTTCAGAGCATTTGCTTAAAGGACGCATAGTCGAGCGCTTGCTTTATGTTGAAACGGTAACAGACGACGGAATCAAGTCTCTTAACGAAACTGACTTCTACAAGAAACAGCATCGTGTTGCACTTCGCAACTGCGGTGTAATCAACCCAGAATGTATTGATGAATACATAGCATATGATGGTTATATGGCACTTGGTAAGGCTCTTACTGAAATGACACCTGATAGTGTTATTGACTGCATTAAGGACAGCGGACTTCGTGGACGTGGAGGCGGAGGCTTCCCCACAGGAGTTAAATGGGGTCTTGCAAAGGCAAATGATGCAGATCAAAAGTATGTATGCTGTAATGCCGACGAGGGTGACCCAGGTGCATTTATGGACCGCTCAGTGCTAGAGGGAGACCCTCATGTAGTGCTTGAGGCGATGGCTATTGCAGGCTACGCAGTAGGCGCAACACAGGGCTATATTTATGTCCGTGCGGAGTATCCGATTGCGGTTCGCAGACTTCAAATTGCTATTAATCAAGCGCGTGACTACGGTGTAATTGGTAAGAATATATTTGACAGCGGATTTGATTTTGATGTTGACATTCGCCTTGGAGCAGGCGCGTTTGTATGCGGCGAGGAAACCGCTCTTATGACCTCAATTGAAGGTCGCAGGGGTGAACCTAGACCACGTCCTCCGTTCCCTGCACAAAAGGGCTTGTTTGGCAAGCCAACCATCCTAAACAACGTAGAAACCTATGCAAATGTTCCTCAAATTATCGTTAATGGTCCAGAGTGGTTTAACTCAATGGGCACAGAGAAGTCAAAGGGAACAAAGGTATTTGCACTTGGCGGCAAGATACATAATA
>CAZLMF010000034.1:0-17448 GCA_964560565.1 uncultured Oscillospiraceae bacterium | reverse complement strand
CCCTTGGCAGAACTATGGCAAGGCTTGGCTCATATGCAGGGCCTGTTTCATGGACAGGGACAATGTTCGAATACTTCATGCCTGAGCTTTTACTGCACTGTGAGGAAGGCTCAATGGGGTATGAGGGGTTGCGATTTTGCCTTCATAGCCAGAAAAAGCGAGCTAAGGATGCTCATGTGCCCTTTGGAATGTCGGAGAGCGCTTACTATGCATTTGACAGCCAGCTATATTATCAGTACAAGGCGCATGGAGTGCAAAAGCTAGGGTTAAAACGTGGGCTAGATGAGGAAGTAGTGGTTTCGCCTTATTCAAGCTATCTCACACTTTCCCATGATTTTGCCGCTTCCTACGCAAACCTTGAAAGACTGCGAACAATGGGAATGCTCGGCAACTACGGCTATTACGAGGCGGTGGATTTCACGTCATCAAGGGTTGGCAGGGGAGCAAATTCTCACGCAATCATAAAAAGCTACATGGCGCATCATGTGGGAATGAGCATTGTGGCGTGCGCAAATGCACTGCTTGACAACAAAATGCAGAAGAGATTTATGCGGGATAGATATATGGAAAGCGCTCAGGATTTACTGCGTGAGCGTGTAATGGAGGGATCAGTAATGTTTGAGGATGTACAGAAAAAGGAGGTGCCTCCTAAGGGCACAAGAGAGCAGCCTAACCTTGAGGTTTATGGCGATTTTATGCCGCAACAGCCAAAGGTGCATGTACTGTGCAATGGCGAGTATACTGCGGTGCTGACGGATTTAGGTGTGGGGCATGGGATTTATCAAGGCAGGGATACCATTTTGCGCACAACGGACTTATTGCGAAGACCTCAAGGGATTTTTGTTGCTGTAACAGATAAGGCGGATAGCAAAGCGGTGTCTATAACCTACATGCCTCATTATGACGATGAGCATGAGCGTTCTGCCGAGTTTACGGATGAGTGCGCTGACTACTATTGCAATACTGATAAGCTTAATTTGGGAATGAAGGTGACACTGCATAACGCACTTCCCTGTGAGCTTAGAAAAATAGCCATAAAGAACACCCATAGCAAAGCCCATAGCCTTATTTTAAGCGTGTATATTGAGCCGTCGCTTGCAATGCATAGTGATTATTCCGCTCACCCTGCTTTTATGCGATTGTTCCTAAAGGAGGAATATGAGCAGGAAAACAAGGTTTTCATTGTTTCACGAAAGGACCGTCATTCCAATGAAACTATGTATATGGCGGTGGGGTTTGTGGAGGAGCTTGACTTTAGCTATTCGATGCGCAGGGAGGACGTGCTGACACGCCCTGAGGGGGTAAAATCCTGCTTTGATAAGGCAGGGGATTTAGGTGTTTATACCGAGCAGGTGCCTGATCCGTGCTTGTTTATAAAAGCGCCAATTGAGTTGAATTCCCATCAGCAGTGCGAGAAAACTCTGTTTATGTGCACAGCTTTCTCCCGTGAGGAACTGCTTTCGAATGTAGCAAGAATTAGAGGGGGAGGGCAAGTTGCAAATGTTTCCATGTCGCCCCTTGTGCATGACACGCTAGAGGGTAGGCTTGCAAGCTCGATTTTGCCACAGATAATATACAAAAAGCGTGATTGCATACAAGGCATAAAAGCAATAGCGGAAAACAAGCTTTCGCCAAAGGCATTATGGGGACTTGGAATTTCAGGGGATTTGCCCATTGTGCTGGTAGAGGTGGCATCGGCGGTTGAAGATGAAAGGGTGCAAAGTTATATAAAATGTCATTCTAGCTTAAAGCTATGCTCAATTCCATTTGATTTGGTGTTTGCGTTTAAGGATAGGGGGGAGTACTCAAGACCTTTGCATAGCTTTGTCAGCGCCCACGTTAAAAGGCTTCACGCTGAAGGCGTGCTTGGGGCAAGGGGAGGAATACACTTAGTTGACCTTACTTCCTTTGATGAGGAAATAAGGGTGCTACTGCTTGCGGCGGCGGTGCATATTGCGCCTAAGTCAATGATGAGGGTAGAAATACCCTCGGTGAAGTATTCACCTGTAGACATTTTACCTGTCGAAAAGCCGAATATTGAAATAAAGGCAAATAAGGGCGGACAAGTTGAGCACGGAGTATTTTCGGGGGATAGCTTTGTGGTGACGAATAAGCCTCCCGTGCCTTGGTGCACAGTTCTTACAAACCCACAGTTTGGCACGCTTATGTCGGAGAGTGCGCTGGGCTTTACTTGGGCGATGAATGCAAGGGAAAATAAGCTTACACCTTGGTACAATGATATTTGCACGGATAATAGGGGCGAGATGATTATAGCAAGGGTGGGGGATAAGTATTATGACCTTGCGCTTGGCTCACTTGCGCATTTTTCGCCGGACAGAGTGCTATATGACGGTGTGACTGAGAAGTTTAAGAGTAGGGTGACGGTGACAGTCCCGAAACGTGGAATGGTGAAAAGGATAGAAGTGGAGCTTGCAAACCCCGGTGAAAAAGAGCTTGAGCTTGACCTTGCGTTTTATACCGAGCCTTGCTTATCCGAAAGTCGAGATAGCTCAAGACAAATTTCAGCGACGATTGAGCAGGGAATGCTTGTGATGCGGAATCCCTTCAACTCCATCTTTTCGGGGTTCATGGCAATATCGGCAGGCAGGGAGCTTGATTCGTACACCCTTGACAGAGCGCAGTTTTTAAGCGGCAGATGGGAGGAAAGTAAACTTGATCCATCAAATGCGCCCTGTGGAGCGGTGACAGTAAAGCTGCGGATTGCCCCTAAGAGCGTAGAAAGGGTAAACTTTGCTTTAAGCTTTGGAGGGACAATGGAGTCGGCAGTAAAAATGACAACCTTGGAGCTGCCTAATAAGAATAGCTACGAGAATTCGGTGAAAATATCCACTCCCGATACGCTTTTGAACCATTTAGTAAACACATGGCTGCCATGGCAGGCAATGGGGGCTAGGATGCAGGCAAGGACGGGGTTTTACCAAAACGGAGGCGCTTACGGCTTTCGTGACCAGTTGCAGGATAGCATGACCGCATCTGTTTTGCAGCCGAAGCTTGCCAAAAGGCAAATACTAAGGGCTTGTACTGCTCAGTTTTCTGAGGGAGATGTGATGCATTGGTGGCACGATTTGCCCGATAGGTGCAAAAAGGGAGTGCGGACAAAATGCTCAGACGATTTGCTGTGGCTTCCATATACAGTGTGCGAATATCTGGATAAAACTCAGGACTTTTCGATACTTGACATCCCTGTTCATTACTGCACTGCGCCTTTACTTGAAGAACATGAGCATGAGAAGTATATTGAGGTGGGCCGCAGTGAGACAAGGGATAGTGTGTATGAGCACTGCAAGCGTGCAATGGAGCATAGCTATAAGCTTGGGGAGCATGAGCTGCCCCTAATGGGTAGCGGAGATTGGAACGACGGTTATAACGGTGTCGGGATAGAGGGCAAGGGGGAAAGTGTTTGGCTTGCGCTGTTTATGGCGATTACCTTCGAGCGCTTTAGCGAGGTCGCAAAACGTCAAGGGGATGGGCGCTTTGAGCACGAGTGCAAGGATAGAGCAACAAGGCTAAAGCAAAGTGTAGAGGAACACTGCTGGGATGGGCAATGGTATATCCGTGCATTCTACGATAATGGCGACAAAATGGGCTCACACGAGCAAAAGGAATGCCAAATTGACTCCCTTAGTCAGTCTTTCGCCGCTCTTGCAAAGCTTACGAATTATCAGCGCATTTCCATTGCTTTGACAAATGCTATGGATAGGCTAGTGGACAGCAAGGGGAGGCTTATAAGGCTGTTTACTCCTGCTATTACCGCAAAGGGGCAAAGGGCAGGCTATGTTGCCTCATATCCCCCGGGCATAAGGGAAAATGGGGGGCAGTACACTCATGGGGCAATATGGTTTGTAATTGCTCTATATGAAGCAGGGGAGCGTGAGTATGCGTATGAGCTTGTGGAGATGCTTTCCCCCGCTCACAAGCATTTAAGCAAATCTTTGTCGGAGAGATACCGCAATGAGCCCTATTATATGTCTGCGGATGTGTATACCAACTATGATTGCTACGGCAGGGGAGGTTGGTCAATTTACACTGGAGCGGCAAGCTGGTATTATAAGCTAATACTTGAGCATATCCTTGGAATAAGGAGAAAAGGTGATACCATCACCGTTTCTCCGGCAATACCCTCGAAATGGAGTGGATTTAATGCAAAAATGCGTTTTGGGGAATCGGAAATAACCTTGGCGTTGACAAGAGGGAACAATAAAGGTATGATAATTGACGGCAAGGAAAGCGAGGGAAATGTCGTTGTACTTGATGGCAATTCGCACAATGTGCAGGTGATTATATAGAAATAGTTACAAAACAGTTACACGTTGGTGTCAGCTTGTATACAAATTAAGCAAAGCAATTGACTTTATTGCGATTGCAAAGTATAATATTTCTATTATGGCGCATTGTGCGCAGCCTGTAATTTTATAAGAAAGGAGGCATCTGCTTGAGTAACAACGAGCAAAGACGCTGTTTTGGCTGTATGGAGCTAATAAACGAAGTCAACTATATATGTCCGCATTGCGGATACTCATTAAGATCGCCTCAAAGCCCAACCTATCTTACACCTGGGACAATACTAAATGAGAGATATACTGTCGGCAAGCTCCTTCGCTTTAATGGCGAGGGCGCCGACTACATAGCCTATGATGATGTATCAGAGTCAAAAGTTGTTATTCGGGAGTTTATTCCGGATAGCATTTGTAGCCGTGTCCGTGGAAGCGCAAATTTGGTTGTGAATTCCGGAATGCTTGTGCAGTATAAGACGTTTTTGCAGGAGTTCATTGAGCTTCATAAATCCCTTGCGAAAATGCGCACGCTGTCGCATATATGCGCGGTACATGACCTATTTGCTGAAAACAACACTGCTTACGCAGTGACAGAACACTTTGATGGAGTGACTTTGAGGGAATTTCTTTCGGAGTATTCAGGGGAGCTTACATGGGAGCAGGTAAAAAAGCTGTTTCCGCCAATATTTACGACACTTAGTCTTGTTCACAACGCAGGAATTATTCACAGAGGGATAAGCCCCGAAACTATATATGTAACCGAAAGAGGCGACCTAAAGCTTACAGGGTTTAATACCATTGCAAGCCGCACAGCGAACGCTGAAATAGCAGGGGAGCTTTTTGCAGGCTATACTGCGCCTGAGCAGTATTCCGCTAGCGAATGGCATGGCACTTGGACTGATGTTTATGGCATTTCAGCGGTGCTTTACAGAGTGCTTGCAGGATGTATGCCCACAGAGGCAATTTCAAGGGTTGGCAGGGATAATCTACTTGAACCTGCACAGGTCAACCCAAGCATTCCTGCAAATGTTTCAAAGGTTATCATGTCAGGACTCAAGCTTGCTACGGATTCCCGCATTCAAACCATCACGGAGCTTGTCACAAAGCTATTTGAACAGCCGAACTATATGAGTGGTGCGGCGACTTCATCTATGGATCCTGTGAACACACAGCAAGCACCTGCTAATCGCAGAGCTTCGCAGCAGCAAGCCGCAAGAAAAGCCGCAGAGGAGAAACGCAGGCAGAGAAACGGGCAGATAGTTGCAGCGGTTCTTGGCACAGTGGCAGTGCTTGTTGTAATAATTGCAATTGTATACTTATTTATGGTGTATGAGCCTGAAAACAACGAGGGGCATACAACTTCAAGCGTATCAAAGCCTACAGCAACCTATGCAACGCCAATTACTACACCAAAGGTTGAGAGTGAAGATTTGTTTGTTGTTCCTACCTTAACGGGCCACTTGCATGATGAGTTTAGCGAGGGAAGCTTTGGCGGAGCGTTTATCCTAGTGCCTGAGTATGATTATAGCGAGGGCTATGATAAGGGCATTATATTTGAGCAGAGCTTGGAGGCTAACGAAACAGTACCATTTGGCACTGAAATTAAGATTAAGATTAGCAAGGGCTCAAAATTCGTGAAAATACCTGACTTTACGGGCAAGAACAAGAATGAGTATCTGGCAGAGCTTGATACACTCTTTATAAAGTATGAGACTAAAAATGTCGAAAGTGAAGAAACAATAGGCACGGTAGTTGGTGTCAGCAAGCCAGTAGGCTCGATAGTTGACACTTCAATGGGCGAGATAATTGAGGTAAGCGTTGCAATAACGCCCACACCGATAGCTACTGATTCAACTGATTAACTCGATATTTTTGACTAAGCTAAAAATAATAAATCCCCTGCTAAAAAGCAGGGGATTTTTGTTGTACAAATTATATGCTTTATATCTTAAACATTAAGTCGGCGTAGGTTGGCATTGGCCAATATTTAGCGGCAACGATTTTCTCTAGTTCGTCAGCCACAGCTCGCAAGCCTTGCATTACAGGGAAGACACGGGACTGAAAAACCTGAGCAGTTTCAACAACTCCGTCAGTTTCCTTTGCTATTAGCACAATGCTTTCAAGCTCGGAAATGCGCTCGTCAAGCAGTGAGGTCAATGAGGATAGCTTCTTAGCAAGCCCCTCTTCGACACAGTCGGTTATACCGAGTGCTTTTTTAGAAATAAGAGCATCGCATATAAACTTTGTATACTCAATAGAGGATGGTAAAATCATGCGCTTTGCTATATCAAGGGTTGTAAGTGCCTCAATATTGATACACTTTGAGTAGTTTTCCAGCATAATTTCGCAGCGGGAATTTACTTCGATAGCGTTAAAAACTCCGTGGTGGATGAACATTTTGACGTTTTTAGCTGCGGTGAAAGTCGGTAAAGCGTCAACAGCGGACATAAGGTTAGGCAATCCACGCCTTTGAGCTTCTGCAACCCATTCCTCGCAGTAGTTGTTGCCGTTGAAGATTATACGCTTATGATTTTTTATTGTCTGTTGCAAGAGCTGCTTTAGCTCGGATTTGAAGTTTTCAGCTTTTTCAAGCTTATCTGCAAATTGGGATAAAGTTTCTGCAACGATGGAGTTTAACACGATATTTGGCCCTGAAATTGAAGCGGCAGAGCCCACCATGCGAAACTCGAATTTGTTACCTGTGAATGCAAATGGGGAGGTTCTGTTGCGGTCGGTGGTATCCTTTGGAAAGTTAGGCAGGCAGGTAGCGCCAAGGTCAAAGGGGATTCCGTGGCATACCTCAATTTTTGTGTCAGTTTCAATAGCTTCAATGATTGAAGTAAGCTCGCTGCCGAGAAATATGGACACAATTGCGGGAGGTGCTTCATTTGCACCTAAGCGGTGGTCGTTGCCTGCGCTTGACACTGATACACGCAGTAAATCAGGATAATCGTCAACTGCCTTGATGACAGCGCATACAAAGGTCAAAAACTGTGCGTTTTCCATGGGGGAATCCCCTGGGTCAAATAGGTTTTGACCATCATTGGAGTATAGCGACCAGTTGTTATGTTTGCCCGAGCCGTTCACGCCAGCAAAGGGTTTTTCGTGCAGCAGGCATACTAACCCGTGGCGCAGAGCGACTTTCTTCATTATCTCCATGATAAGCTGATTGTGGTCCGCAGCGATGTTGGAGGAGGTGAAGACAGGCGCAAGCTCATGCTGCGCAGGGGCAGCTTCGTTATGCTTGGTTTTTGCGGCAATGCCAAGTTCCCATAGGGTGGTGTCAAGGTCGGACATATAAGAGGAAATACGGTCCTTGAGGTTACCGAAATAGTGGTCCTCAAGCTCCTGCCCCTTAGGGGGTGCGGCACCAAATAATGTGCGCCCTGTGAATTGCAGGTCGGGGCGCTTATCGTAAAGCGTTTTGTCTATTAGGAAGTATTCCTGCTCGCCACCGACAGTGGTGACGACTTTTGTGGCAGCGGTGTTACCAAAAAGCTTTAGCACACGAAGCGCCTGCTTGTTTATTGCCTGCATTGAGCGTAGCAGAGGGGTTTTCTTGTCAAGTGCTTCCCCTGAATATGAGCAAAATGCAGTTGGTATGTAAAGGCTATGCTCTTTAACGAAAGCGTAGGAGGTGGGGTCCCATGCGGTGTAGCCTCTAGCCTCAAAGGTGGCACGTAAGCCGCCAGAGGGAAAGGATGAGGCATCAGGCTCGCCCTTAATAAGCTCCTTGCCTGTAAATTCAAGTATGGTGGTGCCGTTGTCATTCGGACAAATAAAAGCGTCATGCTTTTCGGCTGTTATTCCTGTCATTGGCTGGAACCAGTGGGTATAGTGGGTTGCTCCTTTTTCAATCGCCCATTCACGCATTGCATTTGCGATAAATTCAGCTATGTTGATGGTTAAAGGTCTGCCCTCGTCAACGATTCGGCGGAATTCTTGGTAGATAGATTCGGGGAGCTTATCACGCATAATATTATCACTGAAAACGTTGCAACCATAGTAATCCGATACTTTTCTTATACTTGCTGTGTTGGAACTGGTAGTTTCGGGCATATATTTTCCTCCTTGTTTTTGGGGTTTATTGCAATTTAACATTTGCTTAGCGGTGGCAGGCATTAAAAAAGATGCCTTGCCCGTACAATTTGTACGACAAAACACCATTGTTTCATCTTGTTTTTAAGTTTGAATGTATTGCATATTTGTAAACCACAATAACAATAATACATCGAATCGTGCTGTTTTGTCAAGAAAGAACAGCACGATTCGATAACAAATTATCCAATAGTAAAAGAGTGAATTTTATATATATTGCATAAGAATTAAGGCTCAAGTCTGTTAATGTCGCGAGGGAATAGGCTTGCCATACGGACATTTGGCAGCTCAAGCAGCTTCATAAGCAGTCGCTCAAGACCTATGCCAAGTCCACCGTGGGGAGGCATCCCATACTTGTGAATGTCAAGGTAGGAGGAGAAGTCTGTCGAGTCAAGTCCCATTCGCTCCATCTTGGCGATTTGCTCGTCATAATCATGTATGCGCTGACCACCCGTAGTGATTTCAAGCCCACGCATTAAAAGGTCAAAGCTGCACGCAAGATTGGGGTTGGCAGGATCGTCCATTGCGTAGAACGGACGCTTTGCGCTGGGGAAGTGGGTGACAAATATCAGCTCGCTTGAGTGCTCGGTTTGTGCCCATTTGCATAGCTTGACCTCATCCTCGGGGTCAAGGTCAAATCTGTTTCTAGGCTTGCCCACAATGTCCATTGCCTCCTCAAAGGTGACGGAGGGAATATTGCCAATTTCGGGCAGCTTTGCGCCGACAATTTCAAGCTCATGCTGATAATTCTTTTTAAGATGGTCAATGACACTGCAAAGCATTGCAACTTCCATTTCCATGACATCGTACATATCATTTATGAAGCCCATTTCAAAGTCAAGACCTATATACTCGTTTAAGTGGCGTGCGGTTGCGTGCTTTTCGGCACGGTAAACAGGGGCAATTTCAAAAACCCTGTCAAAAATCGCAACGCCTTTTTGCTTGTAAAACTGAGGGCTTTGTGCAAGGTAAGCCTCCTTGCCAAAGTAGTCAAGGCGGAATATGTTTGCGCCGCCTTCCGCACCGTGGGCAACGAGTTTTGGTGAGTGGATTTCAGTAAAGTCATTTGCCAGCATAAAATCACGGAAGCCCGATACTATGCCCTCTTGCAGCTTCATAATAGCGCGCTCATAGGGGTTTCTAAGAGCAACGGAGCGCATATCAAGGTTGACTTCCAAAGAGCAGCCAAGGCGCTTGTGGGAAACCTTTAAGGGGTAATCCTGCGCAGGCTGTGTAAGTAGCTTAACTGTTTTAAGCTGCAACTCAATGCCAAAAAATGCACGCTCGTCCTCCTTTACAAGTCCGGTCGCTTCAACAAAGCAACCCTCTTTTATGCCGTCTAGGCTGTCTGTGCAATCTTCGGGGTTGTAAACCGATTGAATTAAGTAGCGCCCTGTTCTAAGTACAACAAAGGCAAAGCCACTCATTTGGCGCACCTTGTGAACGGTGGCAGAAATGCTGACTACTTTACCAATGGAGCTACACGCTTCATTTACGTCAAATTCCTTGATTAGTTCCTGTCCGCTTATTTTACGCAATATTGTCACTCACCTTTAATTTATATAGTTATAATATTTCCATTATTTTAGTGCTTCTAGCTTTTTCTCAAGGGCTTCCTTGACAGTCTTGGGTGTTGCTGCGCCCTTTAGAAGCTTGCTACACTGACCCATAAGGAAACCGAAAACCTTGACATCGCCGCTTATATACTGCGCAACTGCCTTGTCATTTGATTCTATCACTCTGTCAATAGCCTCATCAACAGCAGCAGTGTCCTCGACTATCCACATTCCCTCATCTTCGGCAATTTTGCGTGGGGAGTCATTGCGCTCAAGCATTATACGAAGAATGGTTTTAGCGTTGTTCTTACTGACCTTGTCAGTATCTGCAAGCTCCGCAAGCTCGGCAAAGGATTTTGCAGTGAAGGGGAGGGCGTCAATGGTGACTTCTCCTAGGTTAATCCTGCGTAAAAGCTCGCCTATAATAAAGTTTGCGATGGATTTGGGATTGTTGTAGGTTTTAAGTGTTTCGTTGTAGAAATCGGATACAGCCTTGTCGGTGATAAGAATTTTAGCATCGGTTTCGGAAAGTCCAAACTTATTTACGTACCTATCAAGTCTTGATGCAGGAAGCTCCGGTAGGCTGTTTTTTATGGTTTCAATGTCGCTTTCGGTAAAGCGAATTGGTGGAATGTCTGGGTCGGGGAAGTAGCGGTAGTCATGGGCATCCACTTTGGTACGCAGGGATTTTGTATCGCCGTGGTTATCGTTAAAGCGGCGAGTTTCCTGCACGACCTTTCCGCCGTCATCTAAGATTTTGCTCTGACGCTTGACTTCGTATTCAATCGCGCGAACAATTGATTTAAGGGAGTTTAAGTTCTTTATCTCCGCACGAGTGCCAAATTCAGTGTCGGTGGGTTTCATAAGGGAAATGTTGACGTCAACACGCATATGTCCCTCCTCCATTTTGGCATCGCATACCTCGGAGTATTTGAGCAGCAACGCAACTTCCTCCACAAAGGCACGAACTTCCCCAGCGGTTCTAAAGTCAGGCTCGGTAACAATCTCAATTAGCCCTATACTGCCGCGGTTGTAGTCAGCAAGAGAAACATTATTGTAGTCGTCGTGGATAAGCTTACCTGCGTCCTCCTCAAGGTGGATGCGGTTAATGCGAATGGTTTTGTCCTTGCCATCAGCATTAATGACGATATTGCCCTGTATGCATAGAGGACGTGGGAGTTGTGAGTTTTGGTATGCTTTTGGCAGGTCGGGGTAGAAGTAGTTTTTGCGATCCCATGTGCTGAAACGGTTGATGTCGCAATCCATTGCAAGCCCTGCTTTAACTGCGTATTCAACAGCTGTGTGGTTGAGCATGGGGAGTGTCCCCGGCATACCTGTGCAGCCTGGGCAGCATCGTGTGTTATGCTCGCCACCGAATTCCGCGCTGCAAGTGCAGAATATCTTTGATTTTGTCAGCAGCTCGGCGTGTATTTCAAGTCCAATAACGGTAATATACATATTAAGCGTTTACCTCCATAAGTTTTTGCGGAATAGGCTATATATTCTTTGGCAAAACGAGATTAAAGTCCCGTTCAAAACTATCGCAAAGCTGAATAAGCGTTGCCTCTGTAAAGCGGTTACCAACAAGGGAAAACCCTATTGGCATGCCGTTTTTATCGTATCCGCAGGTGCTGCTTATAGCAGGCAAGGAGCATAGGTTTGCCGAAACGGTGCAAAAGTCTGATTTATACATAGCGACGGGGTCGTTTATGATGCTGTCGTTTATCCCGTGGGCAGTAGTGGGAGTAGTGGGAGTTAAAACTGCATCACAAGCCTCAAAAATGCTCCTGTACTCACGCTTTAGCTGCTGCTTTAAGCCATGCGCCTTGAGAAAATATGAATCGTAGTTTTCTTGGCTAAGAGCGTAGTTGCCAAGGAGTATGCGGTGCTTTACTTCCTCGCCGAAGGCTTCATTACGGGAGTTGCGGACAAGATCCTCGTAGCTTTCAGCGTTTTTGCTGCGGTAGCCAAACTTGATGCCATCAAAGCGAGCTAAATTGCTCGATGCGTCAGCGGAGGCGATAATATAGAATGCCATTACAGCGTATTTAAGCGAGGGTAGTGAGCATTCCACAAGCTGTGCGCCCATGTCCTCATACTTTTTAGCGGCTGCTAAAACAGCAGATTTAACCTCGGAGTTAATTTCACTGCTAAAGAATTCAGCAGGAAGTCCTATTTTCATGCCCTTAATAGGCTGACCGATTTTTGAGGTAAAGTCCTCGGTGGGAGTTTTTGCGGTAGTGACATCTCTAAAGTCGTGGCCTGCGATAGCGTTTAGTACAAGGGCGCAATCGTGAGCGTCCTGCGCAATAGCGCCAACTTGGTCAAAAGAGGACGCATATGCCACCATGCCATGCCTTGACACACGCCCGTAGGTGGGCTTAATGCCTGTTACGCCACAGAAAGCCGCAGGCTGGCGAATTGAGCCTCCTGTGTCTGTTCCAAGGGCAAAGGGCGCGAGTCTTGCGCTGACTGCTACTGCACTGCCACCCGATGAGCCGCCCGGTACATGGTTAATGTCGTACGGGTTTCGAGTGTCGGTGAAAACGCAGGTTTTAGTAGTGTCACCCATTGCGAACTCGTCCATTGAGGTTTTGCCAAGCATTACGCTGCCTGTCTCGTTTAGACGCTCGATAGCATCGGAGCTGTAAGCAGGCATAAAGTCCTCTAGCATCTTAGAGCCGCAAGTGGTACGAATACCTTCGGTGCAAAGATTATCCTTAGCGCCATAGGGGATTCCTGTAAGTGAATTAGCGTTTTTGCTATCAATTGCAGCTTGCGCAATCTTTGCTTGCAAAAGCGCGTTTTCCTCATTTAAGGTGATAAAGCAGTCAAGTTCCTTACCCTTGCTGCGAATGCGCTCAAAATATGCGCTGGTAAGCTCGGTAGCGGAAAGCTCCCTTTCATCGAGCATCCTGCGCAAATCGCGTATTTTCAGTGCTGATATATCCATTGCTCTCTCCTAACCGTTTATTCTATTACTTTTGGTACAACAAAAAAGCCGTTACTGCTCCTTGCGTTTTTGAGTAAAGTTTCAGTATCCATTGATGGGGCGGATACATCCTCACGCAGGTCAGCAAAAGCTATGCTATTGTCATCATTCATATCATCGTAGGTATAATCAGTTTCCTTTATCGTGTCCATAAGATCGATTATACTGCTCATTGTCGACTCTACCTGGGGAAGCTGGTTTTCGTCAAAGCTAAGCATACTAAGAGCGCAGAGCTTGTCGATGGTTGCTTTGTTCATTCGTCATCCGTGCCTTTCTGTGCCGCTTTCGCACGACACTGTGATATTAAGCCAACGCTATTTGAAAAAATTATACTACATTCACATTAAATATGCAAGTGCGATTTGAAAACCTGCAAGCTCAAATTTGAGCCTTGCAGACACATTAAAAGCGGATAGGGAAGCCCTATCCGCTTTAGCAATTTACTATTATGGAGCGGGTGTAATTTGGGTTTGAGTTGATTGCTCGCTTGTGACGGAGGGCCTTGAGGGGGTGGAGCTTACGTCAGAGCTTTCATTTAAGCCTTCGTTGCCCCAGTCGTCGTCCAGTGTGACATCCTCAACCATGCCATCAACCATTATGCTATCATCGTCAAGCCATCTGATTTGAATGTCTTCTACATATTTGCCTGCATAAATTCTTTGTGCGCCGACAACCTTCTTAAACTTAACAAGCCCAAAGTTAATATCCTCGGTGTTTGGCTCGGCATAGAAGTAGATACGGCGGTTTTTAGCATCCTCAGGCTCAACATAGCGCACATAACGGTAGGTTTCCTTAGGGGACACAACTTCCTCCTTGCGGTAGTTGAGGTTGAAGCCGTGGAGGTTGAGCTGTCCGAAGATAATTGTAAAAGCCATGAATGCGAGAGATCCCAGCACATACATTAGCAGATATATTGTGCCTAGGACAACTTTAAGTGTTTCATTGGCGTGGCATGCAAAAAACATTATTATCAGTATAACTGTCGAGGGGAGAACGTAAAACCAGCTGCCGAAATTTAGCAGTATAAAAACTAAATTGATTGGAAGCAGAAGCATCACAAGGATAGTTGTAAAAAGTTGTTTTTTTGAATAGACCATAAGAGCGCCGAAAATTAGGGTGATAATAAGGTATACGGCGTAAAGGGCTTTGACATTGTTATATTCCATAACATAGGCATAGGACGCCCAAGTTAACCATATTAAAAGCAAGCCATATAGGGCGGTTATTCCCGACGCTACACGCTTAACCCAGTTTTTCTTGAAAAAATTGAGCATTTTGCACCTCCGGAGGATTATTTGCGGTATCACATATATTTTAGCTTATGAAGCATGAAAATGCAACATAAAATTTTACTTTATAAAATACATATACATATATACATATATACATGTATACATACTTGAATAATACACCGCCGCATTTAATGCGGCGGTGTATTACTTAGAATCAAGCTATAATGCTATTCAATTTCCTCAGATTTATTTTTAGCCTTTGCAATGACATCTGCCTCAAGGTTCTGTGGCAATGGCTCATAACGCTCGAAAGCAAGTGAGAAGTAGCCCATGCCTCTTGTCATCTGGCGAACAGTCATTGTGAAGTCCTGCATTTCGCCCATTGGCACATCAGCTTCAATTTCAGTAAGCCCCTTACCGGCGGGATTCATGCCCAGCACACGACCACGGCGCTTATTCAGGTCGCCCATCATATCGCCTGTGTTGGCGTCGGTTACAACTACCTTTAGTTTGCCGATTGGCTCAAGGATAATGGGGGTTGCTTTTTTAAGACCTTCTCTATAGGCATTTGCAGCGGCAAGCTTAAATGCCATCTCGGAGCTATCAACGGGGTGGTATGAGCCGTCAACTAGTCTTGCTTTAAGCCCAACTACGGGGTAGCCTGCTAAAACTCCACGCTTTGTGGCTTCCTGCAAGCCCTTTTCTACTGCGGGGAAAAAGTTACGTGGTACTGATCCGCCGAATACCTTTTCCTCAAAGACAAGCCCATCGCTGTCGCAAGGTTCAAACTCAATCCAAACGTGACCGAATTGACCGTGACCGCCGGTTTGTTTCTTGTGCTTACCCTCTACCTTAACAGCCTTGCGAATGGTTTCACGGTAGTTGATGGTTGGTATATCAAGCTCAACCTCAACGCCGAATTTCCCCTTTAGCTTAGCGACTGCAACATCGAGATGTTGGTCGCCTAGTCCGCTTAAAATCTGCTCATGGCTTTCGGAGTCGATTTCATACCTAAGGGTTAAATCCTCCTCAAGCAGCCTTGTTAAGCCCTGAGAAATCTTGCTTTCATCGCCCTTGCCCTTTGCCCTTACCGACATGGAGTAGCATGGCTGTGGGAACTCAATAGCAGGAAGCTTAACAACACGAGAAGCGTCACAAAGAGTGTCGGAGGTGTTTGCTGATAGCTTTGTAGCTACAACTATATCACCTGCGTTTGCAGTGGCAACATCCTCGGACTTCTTGCCTCTTACTACAACAAGCTTGCCTAAACGCTCAGGTAGCCCTGTGGAGGCGTTGATTGGGTCAGCATCTCCGCCAAGCTTGCCGGAGAGAACCTTTATATAACTCATTTTCCCCACAAAGGGGTCGGCGATTGTCTTAAACACAAATGCGCATAGAGGTGCATTTTCATCGCAAGCAACGGAAACTTCCTTGCCTGTATTGTCCACACCGATTTCAGGATTTGCCTGATTGGGGCTTGGCATTAGCCCAACAATAATGTCTAGCACAAGGTTAATGCCTGCAAGGGTGGAGGATGAGCAACATACGGTGGGAGTAATTTCGCCGCTCAGTATACCGGCATTAAGCCCTCGCTCCATTTCCTCGTGGGTGAATTGCTCACCTAAGATGAACTTCTCAAGCAGTTCCTCATCTGTTTCGGCTATCGCCTCACTCATAGCGGCAACTAAGCCCTCTAAGCGGTGCTCCAAATCAGGCATTGCAACTTCGCTGGGGTTACCCTTTGCGTCGTATGTATACGCCTTCATTTCCATTAAGTTAATATAGCACTCAACTTTGTGGTCCTTAACAAAGGGAACCACGATAGGGCAGATGGAAGGTCCAAACTCGGACTTTAGCCCTTCAAGTACCTTATAAAAATCAGCATGCTCCTCGTCAAGCTTTGTGACTACCACAAGCTTTGCACGCTTAGCTTTATCAGCGGCTTCGAAAGCCTTAATTGCGCCAACTCCTACACCTGACTTGCCGGATACGGTGATAAGAACCGACTCCGCTGCGCGTATTCCTTCATGCATACCGCCTGCAAAATCAAATAAACCTGGGGTGTCAACAAGGTTGATTTTGGTGTCCGACCATTGAGCATACGCCAGAGAGGTATTAATTGATGCGCGGCGCTTGATCTCCTCAGGGTCGTAGTCACAAACGGTGTTCCCGTCAAGAACCCTACCTAAACGGTCAGTATGCCCTGCCTTGAAAAGCAGCGCCTCAACTAGTGAGGTCTTGCCAGAGTTACCGTGCCCAGCTAGGGCAATGTTTCGAATCTCCTTACAACTGTACTGCTTCATATTTTCGCTCCCTGTATTTATTTGGTCTAACCATATTAATAAGTTATCAATTTATATAATTGATAATTGTTATATGTCACAAAATTTTGTAACATCATAATAACTATTATATATCATTTGTCTAAGGTTTTCAAGTTTATTATAGCAGAAATTTCCGTATAGACATATAGAAAATACAAGCCAAAATGTGTATGAATTGCATAAGAGTTTTGCGGTAAATAAAAAGCGTGGGATTAATCCCACGCTTAGAAGTTCGTTATGTAGAGTTTTAGTAGCCTTGGTTTTCCTCAAGGGAGTCGTCGCTTTCAATCCATGTGTTGACGTTGACAACGGTGTAGGAATCGTTGGTATTACGGATAATGACGGTGGTAATGCCTGCATTTATAATCATGCGTTTGCACATTGAGCAGGGCGCAACCTCGCCAAACAGCTCACCTGTTTTAGCATCGTGGCAGGCTATGTACATGGTTGAACCGAGCATATTCCTGCGAGAAGCGGCGATAATGGCATTTGCCTCGGCATGGACAGAGCGGCAAAGCTCATAGCGCTGACCTTTAGGGATACCTAAGCGCTCACGGGTGCATATACCTAAATCTGAGCAGTTAATTCTGCCCCTTGGCGCACCTGTATAGCCTGTGGCGATAACCTCGTCATTTTTGACGATGATAGCGCCCATGTTGCGGCGAATACAAGTACCACGCTCAAGCACCGTTTCGGCTATATCAAGGTAGTAATTTATTTTGTCACGGCGAATCATGAAAAGACCTCCAAATTTTAGACTACTTGTTATTATAGTGCTTTTAAACGGAATATGCAATATAGTTTGTGTAAAATTAACATTTAGCATGAAAGTTTGTGCAAATAGCTATTTTATGCTACAATGTTTAGGCAACATAATCACTAAATAAGTGTTTAAGGGGTAGCAAAAAGTGAGTAAGCTTTCTGATATTGGCTACATTAAAAAGATAATGA
>CAZLMF010000033.1:0-18048 GCA_964560565.1 uncultured Oscillospiraceae bacterium | reverse complement strand
TGGCGCAACAGGTGACACAGGCCCAGCTGTTCAGCTTCGTGGCATACAGGTGCAATTAACAGAAAGCTCAGGAGGCACCTTTGAAGAAGGAGCGAACGTCCTATTTGACACTATAGTAAATGATCAAAGCGTCAATATCAACTATAATGCAGGTGTATTCACAATCACAGAGGTTGGAAACTACTATGTGACATGGTGGGTTTCAACTGACGGCGCAGGCCCATCAACATCGGTATCCTTTGGCATAGAGCTAAACGGGGGGGGCGCGGTAATCGCTTCTTCACCGATAGTTTCAGGTCAGCTAAACGGCAGTGCACTTCTATCCGTTGGCGCAGTGCCCGCAACAGTTACCCTGGTAAATGAAACAGGCGAGAATGTAAACATTGGTATAACGCCGATTCAAGCCAATATGGTCATAATTGAATTAGCAGCTTAGCTAATGCTTTTAGAATTGATTCCGGCGTATATAGTTCTATATACGCCGGGCTTCTATATACTCAAGTAAGCTTAAAATAAGGGTGAATTAGATTGAATAAAAGTAAATATAAAATATGCGTGTATGCAATTTGCAAGAATGAAGAGCAGTTTGTGGAGCGCTGGATGGACTCTGTAAGTGAGGCGGACATGGTTGTCGTGCTTGACACAGGTTCTACCGATAATACTGCTGAGCGCTTGCGTGCTAGGGGTGCAAAAGTCTACACGCAAGTAATATCACCGTGGAGATTTGATACCGCTCGCAACATTGCTATGGATCACATCCCAGAGGATATGGATATATGCGTTTCAAACGATCTCGATGAAGTTTTTGAGAAAGGCTGGAGGCAACGCCTTGAACAGGCGTGGAAGCCTTACCATACTAGGGCGAAATACCTCTTCACTTGCAGCTATAACGCTGATGGCACTCCCAACAAGCAGCATAGCATGGAGAAAATCCACCGCAGGCATGGCTTTCAATGGGTGCATCCTGTGCATGAGGTTCTTGAATACACAGGGGATGATAAGGACCAAACCGTATGGGTACCGGGGCTTGTCCTAAACCACTATCCCGATTTAAGCAAACCCAGAGCGCAGTATTTGCCACTCCTTGAGCTTTCGGCGCAGGAAAACTCAAACAATGACAGGATAGCATTTTGGCTTGGCAGAGAATATATGTACTACGGAAAACACGAACAGTGCATACAGACATTAAGTCGCTATCTTACAATGAAAACCGCAGTATGGGAGGAGGAGCGCAGCGCCGCAATGCGCTTTATCGCAAAGGCTTATCAAGCCAAAAAGGACTTTACACAGGCAAGATCATGGCTGTTTAGAGCAATTGCAGAATGCCCTAATGTGAGAGAGCCTTATTTGCAACTTGCAAGGCTTGGCTATCTTGAAAGCGATTGGCCACTTGTGCATTTAGCAACGGATATGGCTCTTAGGATTACCCAAAAAACTGGCAGCTATTTATTCGAGCCAGAGACATGGGGCTACGTACTATACGACCTTGCTGCCATTGCGTGTTATCGGCTTGGGCTGTATGAAAAATCGCAAAGTTTCGCTAGACAAGCGTATGATATGCAAACAAATGACCAAAGGCTTAAGGATAACCTCGACATTATTACAAGGGCGCTAGGTGAGCAAAATGCAAAGCTATGAAAACGCAGGTAATCAGCATGATAAAAAGGGGAATTATTTAGTCGCAGTATATGCAATATGCAAAAACGAAGAAAGCTTTGTAGAGCGTTGGATGGATTCCATGTGCGAGGCTGATATTGTTGTTGTAACTGATACAGGCTCGACAGATAATACTGTGAAGCGCTTGCAGGAGCATGGAGCAATTGTTTATGTGGATAAGGTTAGCCCTTGGCGGTTTGATGTTGCACGCAACATATCCCTTGAGCATGTGCCTAAAGATGTGGATATATGCGTTTGCACTGACCTTGATGAAGTTCTCACTAAAGGCTGGCGTGAAAAGCTTGAAAAAGCTTGGACACCTGAGGCAAAAACAGGCAACTACCTGTATAACTGGAGTTTACGCGCCGACGGCACTCCCTATGTGCAGTTCACCTACTTCAAGGTGCATTCTAGGGAGGGTTTTCGCTGGAAATATCCTGTGCATGAGTGCTTGGAGTATTACGGATCTTCACCTCATAGTACCGTTTTCATTGATGGCATCGTGCTTAACCACTACCCTGACCCCACTAAGTCCCGTGGCTCGTACTTGCCCCTTTTGGAGCTCGGTGCAAAAGAGATGCCAACAGACACACGAATGGCGTATTACCTTGGCAGGGAGTATATGTACAGCGCAAAATGGGAGCAATGTATAGCCGAGCTTATGCGCTATTTAGAGCTACCTAGCTCGAACTGGGTGGAGGAGCGTTGTGCTGCTATGCGTTGGATTGCACGGTCTTACCATAAACTTTTAAATGATGAGCAGGCATATCGCTGGTATTTCCGTGCTATTGCACAAGCTCCCAAAATGAGGGATGCTTATGTGGAGTTTGCAAAGCTTGGGTATGAGCTGAGTGATTGGCATTTGGTGCATTGTATGGTGGAGCAAGCGCTTAAAATCCAAAAACAATCAAACTGCTTTGTGAATATGGGGTACGCGTGGGATCATACACCAAATGACCTTGGAGCGATAGCATGCTACCGACTTGGAATGTATAAGCGCTCACTTGAGCATGCAAGAGCAGCAATTGAACACAGACCGCAGGATAAAAGGCTACAAGAAAATCTACGTTTAATTGAAACGAAAAGCTAAAAAATCCACCTTAGCAAAATGCTAAGGCGGATAAACTTATGCTGTTAGTATATTTGCCTTTTTAAAGGCTTGCCTAAGAGCCACATAAAGAAGTCCGCTTAAAAGTGAATTACCACAGGCTTTAATTAGATTAAACGGAATTATTACTGGTACAAGCATATCAATTACCACTTGACGAGGTGTTCCCATAAATATTGGTGTGAAAATAATGTTCCAGAGCACCATCATTGCAACCATTGCAAGGGAACCCAGCGCAAGCGATACTGGCTGCCTCCATGATATTTGACCATGCCTTTTACCGTTTATCAGACCGACAATAAGTACAAGTGTGCCGGTTGCGACAAAGTGCATAATGATACCGATTATGCCCGACTGTGCGCTTACTGTAAGTCCCTGTACGACGCAGACCACTGCAGTAACCATTATCCCCGGCACAGTGCCAAACATCAATGTTGTGATGATAATAGGAATATCCGCAGGGTCATACTCCAAAAACGGTGCACTAGGAAAAATGGGGAAGCGGATTAAGTACACAAGAACCACAGAGATTGCCGACATCATTGCCATTACGCAAATGTTTCGAGTTGTGAATGCTGACTTATTCATAATAAGCTCCTTAACCCCGCCGTCAATATTATTTTCAAGCCTATTTGCGGCGGGTAATAGACTTAAATGAGTTTCCGGGTAGAACCTTATGAATATCAGAAATAAAGCGCCCTTATTGAAAACAATAAGGGCGCAAAAATACGTAATTATAGCGTATTTCTGATTCTTTCATCCGGACTTTAACCGTTGGTTTTGGAGTTTCACCAAATCAGCCTGCAAAAAGCAGGGTCGTGGACTGTACCACCAGTGGAGACTTTCACTCCGCCCTGAAACAGATTCTACTAATATTATATAACTATAACAAGCCTTTGTCAATATTAAAAGCGAAAATTATTACGCTTAGATTCTACATACATGTTTAATGCAATATTGTTGCATTGTATTCTACAACAAACCCTCAAATACATATCTATTTATCAGAACTGTTAGGAGGGCAACTTATGATTACTGTGTTATCTATCGACGGTGGAGGTATAAGAGGCATAATCCCTGCGATAATGCTTACAGAGCTTGAACGACGCATGAATGCGCCTATTGCTGAGCTTTTTGACGTTATTGCAGGAACTTCAACGGGTGGCATTATTGCGCTAATGCTTACCATCCCAGATAAAAGCGGAAAGCCAATGTATAGCGCAAAGCAGGTAGAGGAGCTATATACAAAGCTTGGACAGAGGGTTTTTAAGCGCAGTGCTTTAAGAACCATTCTATCTCTAGGCAATTTGTTAAACAGCAAGTATTCTTCCTTGCCCCTTGAAAAAATGCTCGATATATACATGGAAGAATGCAGGTTAAGCGATGCGCTTACCGAAATCATTATTCCTGCTTACGAAACTCAATCAGCTTCGCCTTATTTTTTCAAAAGCAGCTATGCACGCAAGCCTTGGGATAGCTCCGATAATCCTCTTATGTCGCAGGCTGCAATGGCGACTTGCGCTGCACCTACATATTTTCCGCCTTATCAGTTTAGTAAAAGCAAATGCTTTGTTGATGGCGGAATATTTGCAAACAACCCTGCTGTTTGCGCTTATGCGCAAGCTAAGAATAGCTTTCCTCATGAGTGTGAATTTTTGGTGGTGTCCATTGGAACAGGTGAGCATCATGTCCCATTATTGTGTAAAAACATATCTGATTGGGGCTTGATAGAGTGGGCAAGACCTATATTTGATATAGCTATGAATGCAGTAGGCTCTACTGTCAATTATCAGCTAAACGCCATGATTAACGGAGTTGGTTCAAAGCCTCTATATCACCGCTTTCAAGTGCAAATTGACGAGAAAGCTAGCAAAATGGACAATGTAAAGGAGAAAAATATCGCTCGTATAAAGGAGTATGGTGCACAAATGGTGCAAGCCAATCAGAATGAAATTTCAAAACTATGTGATTTGCTTAAAAAATAAGCTGAGCCAAAAGGCTCAGCTTATTTACTATTTACTTAGTAGCTTTTCTACGCTTGCAAGCCTTACGCTTATGCAGAATATCTCCATTGCCTGCATTAGCTCCTCAACTGGTGGAAATGTGGGTGCAATGCGGATATTGCTATCATTTGGGTCCTTTCCATATGGGTAGGTTGCCCCTGCTGAGGTTAGTGTCACACCTGCGTACTTGCATAGCTCAACTATACGCTTTGCACAGCCGTCAAGTGCGTTAAATGACACGAAATAGCCGCCATTTGGCTTATGCCATTTGCCAATGCCAAGAGGCGCAAGCTCCTTATCAAGCATTTCTAGTACTGCACTAAATTTCGGCGCAAGGATTTGAGCATGCTTTTCCATGTGTTTTATTACGCCATCTATACCACCGAAATACTTGACATGCGCAAGTTGATTCACTTTATTTGGCCCGATTGTGCGAATTGAAAGCTGCTTGCGAATGCAAGCTATGTTTGTTTTACTTGCAGCTATTGCAGCTACACCTGCTCCACCAAAGCTGATTTTAGAAGTTGAAGCGAACATATATACCATGTCCTCACTGCCCTGCTCCTTGCATTTTTTCAGCAGGGGCATAAGGCTTTCATGTCTGTCAGTTAAGTGATGCACGCAGTAGGCATTATCCCAGAATATACGGAAGTCTTTTGCTGCTGGTTTTAGTGCAGCAAAGCGGCTTACAACTTTATCTGAATACACGATTCCCTCAGGGTTTGAATACATTGGCACGCACCAAATGCCCTTTATTGAAGCATCGCTTGAAACAAGTCTTTCAACTTCATCCATTTCAGGGCCTTCGGGAGTCATTGCAATAGTTATCATCTCAATGCCAAACTCCTCGCATATAGCGAAGTGGCGGTCATAGCCTGGTGCAGGGCATAAAAACTTAACCTTTTGCTTGCTCCATGGCTCTCCACCCGATACACCGAAAATCATTGCTCTTGCAACTGCATCATACATCATACTAAGGCTTGAGTTGTTGCCGGTAATAACCTCATCCGGCTCAGTGCCTAGCATATCAGCAAAAATTTGCTTCATTTGCACCAAACCATCGGGAACTCCGTAATTGCGGCAATCAACGCCGTCACCGGTAATAAGACTGCCCTCACTTATGGTTTTAAGCATAGGTGCAGCTAAATCAAGTTGCTTACCTTCAGGCTTTCCACGCGACATATCAAGGCTTATTCCTTTTGCTTTTAATTTATCAAGCTGGGCTGTAAGTTTATTTTTCTCCTCAGCTAAATCCTTGGCAGACAAATATGCGTATGCGTTCATGTCATTCTCCCCTACAAAATTCATTATTACCATTCTAATCTATACAGAGCGAAATTGCAAGTTGTTTTTATCAAACTTGCAAAATTAGTTTATATTGTTTAATATGCACGCCCTGTTGTCCTTGGAAAAGGTATAACATCACGAATGTTTGTCATGCCCGTCATGTACATTATTAGACGTTCAAAACCAAGTCCAAACCCTGCATGCTTCACTCCACCAAATTTACGCAAATCTATATACCAAGAATAATCCTCCTCGGCAAGATTCATTTCGTTTAAGCGTGCCTTTAGCATATCAAGCCGCTCCTCACGCTGGCTGCCGCCAATTATTTCTCCTACCCCCGGTACAAGTAAGTCCATTGCCGCAACTGTTTTACCATCATCATTTAGTCTCATGTAAAAAGCTTTAATGTCCTTTGGATAGTCAGTGACAAAAACAGGCTTCTTAAACACATTTTCAGTTAGAAAGCGCTCATGCTCAGTCTGTAAATCACAGCCCCAGAATACTGGGTAGCTAAACTTGTCTTTGTGCTTTTCAAGCTCAGTTATAGCATCGGTGTAGGTTATATGTGCAAAGTCGGAGCTAATAATTGAGTTTAATCTGTCTAGTAGTTGCTTATCATAAAAGTTTGCAAAAAGCTGCATCTCATCCGGGCAATGCTCAAGCACATAGCTTAGCACATACTTAATCATTGCGCTTGCAAGCTCCATATCATCATTTAGGTCAGCAAAAGCTATCTCAGGCTCAATCATCCAAAATTCAGCTGCATGGCGAGGTGTGTTGGAGTTTTCAGCTCTAAATGTAGGTCCAAAGGTGTATATCTTGCCAAAGGCAAGTGCCATACATTCACCTTCTAGCTGTCCCGAAACTGTAAGACTTGCCTGCGTGCCGAAAAAGTCAGCGGAGTAATCAACTTCTCCCTGCTCATTGAGGAGAGGATTTTTAGGATCAAGGGTTGTAACTCGGAACATCTCCCCTGCGCCTTCCGCATCACTTGCGGTGATAATGGGGGTATGAGCATAAACAAAGCCGTTTTCGTTAAAGAAACGGTGAATTGCATACGCTGCAACTGAGCGTACACGAAATACTGCGCTAAGTGTGTTTGTGCGAGGTCTAAGGTGAGTCATATCACGCAAAAACTCAAGGGTATGACGCTTCTTTTGAAGTGGATAATCCGATGAGGATGTCCCCTCAACCACAATCACATCAGCATTTACCTCAACGGGCTGCTTTTCTTTTCCTGTGGCTATAACCTGCCCTGTAACTGAAAATGCAGCACCTACATTTTGCTTTGATACATCTGTAAAGTTTTCAAGCTTCACAGCCTCAAAAACAACTTGAATGCTCTTCTGACAACTGCCGTCATTTAGCTCAATAAAGCCGATTTGACCGCTTACACGCAGTGTTTTCACCCAGCCGCAAATAGTGACCTTCTCACCAATATAGCTATCCTTGTCCGCATATAGACGTGCTATTTCTAATCTTTTCATATATTTCTCCTGTTTTCATTAATAATTGTTATTGGCATATAAATTTATCTCCCAAGCAGGGATGTAGGGCTGTTTGCGAATATAAAGCTTGTATCCGCTGTGCATTTGAGCTACCATAAGTGGCAACCCAAATATATCCTCATTGCGGTGGTAAAGCGCTACTTCAAGCTTAGGTTTGTATTTCTCTATTGTTTGCCTTGCCCCTGTGAGCGCCTTTGCTTCCGCACCCTCCACGTCAAACTTAATGTAGGTTGCATTTTCGCCAGCTAGAAGGCTATCTACACTTCGCATTGGCGTTAGCTTGCCCTCACCTAAGGATGATTGCCTGCCTGCTTTTGCGCTGAAGCTTAGCTGTGTATCGCATTCCCATGCACCCACATTGTAAAGCTCGACTGCTGTGCTACCCTCAAACTTCGCTGAAAGCTTGCGAAAGTTTCTTGTATCAGGCTCAACTGCCAGTATGCGTTTAGCACCACCCGTATGTTTAAGCAGCTGCTCAACTGTATCGCCATCATAAGCGCCTAAGTCTAGGTATACTTCATCGGAGCTCGGCTTTACAATTTCCGCAAAATCCTGTTCCCTTGTGGTTGCAATACCTTTAAGTAAGGAAATGTCGCCGCTTAGCTTGTATAAAAGTACTTGGTTGTAGATGCTTCGTGACTGCTCATCGCTTAAAAGGCTGTAAACCTGACATATGCTGCTTTCGTTCTCCTGTAAATACTCGAGGTTAAATAAGCCGTCGCCATAAACGGGTAAGTCCGGTGCATAAAGCTCGTGTTTTTCTGCAATGTTATAAAGCTTGTCTATAAGCTCCCTATACCCTGCCGCAAAGGCAACGAGAATAATAAAATCCTTATATTCATGCTCAATGTCGCAAAGTCGCTTTACTTTAAAGCCGTGAAAGCTTTGCCCACGCACAAAATCATCACTTGCAAAAACCGCAACGGGTGTTAGCCCATAGCTTTCAAGTGCCGCAATAAGCTTATCTCCTCCATTACCCATTCCATATAGCACTATTGGCTTATTAGTTTGTTGGAGATACCTCCATATATCCTGCTTAACATCAAAAACCGTCAATTATTCCGCCGCCTTTATTTCTATGTCACCTGTTAAGGTGTTGACCTTTACAATGTGGGAATCCATGTTGTAGCTTGCACTTGGAAACTCGTCAAAGGTATAATTCCCCTTGTGGCTAGTTACATCAGCGATAAATTCGCCGTTTGAGGGGAGTGTGAGAGTTACATCCCCACCTTTTGTGACAATGCTGATTGGTGCATCTAGTGCGTTTGCATTTATGGTTACTTTCCCTTTGCTTGTCCTCACTTGAAGCTCTCCTAGTGTCATATCTGAAGTTATATTCCCTGTATCGGTGCTAACATCAATCATATCAGACGAAACTCCGCTTAGGTTGATATCGCCGATTTCTGTTTTTATTATTAGTCCCCACAGCTGTTTTGTGGGGAGTGTGATTGATAGGCTGTTCTTGTTCCTGTTTAGTCTTAAAATATACAAGGAATAGCTTTCCTTCTCTTTGATATGAAGTATACCCAAATCCTGTTCAAATTCGGGTGAATCATCAAGTCCAGTTACGCTTGTATACTCTATCTCAATTTGCTCATAACTGTCATCACATATAATGCTTACATCAGCAGTTCTTGTTTCTACTATAAAAGTCGAAAGCTCATTAGCGTCGTAGCTTCGCTTAATACTTATAGGTTCATTTTCAACTACCCCCAGAAGCTTAACAGACACCACTCCTGCAATAGCGGACACTACAAATATAACCGCCAGTAAAATCACAAGTCTTTTCATACTCGTTTAATCCCCCTTGCAGTGTCACTTGTCCATATAATACAGCCATAAATTAGTCGGTAAAAGGCAGTTATGCAAGGCCTTAGTGAAAGAACCAACAACATGCTTAAACTCATTGCGGAAGCTGAGAAAAATAGTGCTGAAATGGGATGTAAGTCGAGCACCACAAACGAAGCTTCCACAAATAATTTTATAGCGGAGAACACAAATATAAGTGCACCGCCTGCGCCAAAAATAAATGATGATGCAAACATTGCGGCGGAAATTGCAATTAGTACCGCACTTAGGGGAATGAAAACTATAATACTCAGCAATATTAGAGCAACTGCTGTAACTGTTGTTTCAAGAGGGGTACGGTTGATACGTACAATTTTCTTGCCGCTTTTTAGGTACTGCTCAGAAATATCCCTCGGATGACCTAGCTCCATGCAGATTTCCTGCTCAGTTTTGCCGCTTTTAGCGCCAGTGGCAAAGGTGCGGCGGTATTCGTCAAGGATTTCCTCAATTCGATGCCTTGGAAGCCCGCTCAAATAATAGCGCAAAAGGCGTAAGTATTTAGCTTTGTCCATTTTTGACGCCTCCAATTTTTCTTGGCTATTAAAGCTAGTAATTGCATCCATACAACGTAATTATACAACCTTGTATTATCTTTCGTCAATGGTATAGAGTAGTATATCATGTCTTTGTATTGCTAAAATGAGCGGGATTTGATATAATAAGATGATAATATTTTATAAATAAATACTCGGAGGTAGATAAATGCAACCTCAGTATCGTCATCTTGTTGACCTTAACGACTATCCTATTTACGGCTGGAACAAGATTATTAAGCTTGCTCAGGATATTATGCGTTATCCTGACCGCTATCGCAGCAGCCTACAAGGCAAGATTATGGCAACCCTTTTCTATGAGCCGTCCACCAGAACGCAAATGTCCTTCCAAAGCGCTATGCTTAGGCTAGGAGGCGGAATAATCGGCTTTGACAACCCTGCGACTTCATCAGTCGCTAAGGGTGAAAACCTAAAGGATACCACTAAGATAATTTCAAGCTACGCTGATGTCTTGGTAATTCGCCACCCACAGGAAGGCTCTGCTAAGGGTGCAGCAATTAGTGCGGATTGCCCTATTATCAATGCAGGTGACGGCGGACATTTACACCCCACCCAAACGCTTACCGACCTTTTGACTTTAAGAGAAGAAAAGGGCAAGCTTACCGACCTTGTAATTGGCATTTGCGGCGACCTTAAAAACGGACGTACAGTCCACTCCCTTGTGAAGGCTCTTGCTTGCCACGAGGGCAACCGTTTTGTGTTCATTTCAACCGAACACTTGTGTATGCCTGATTATATCAAGTCAACGCTAACAGCTAAGGGATGTAGCTACACTGAGGTGTTCTCACTTGAGGAAGCCTTGCCTGAGCTTGAAGTGCTTTATATGACTCGCATCCAAAAGGAAAGGTTTCCCTCGTTAGAGGAATACGAAACGCAAAAGGCAGTATATCAGCTAAACAAAGAAAAGATGGATCTTGCAAAGCCCGATATGATAGTTTTGCACCCACTCCCAAGGGTTGATGAAATATGCGTAGAAGTAGACAGCGACCCTAGGGCGCTATACTTTAAGCAGGCACTATATGGAATGTACGTTAGAATGGCGCTTATATTCACTGTGCTTGACACTCATACGCCGATTATGCCACTGTTTAGCGGCGAGGAGTGCTCCGAGCGTAAATGCTCGAACAAAAACTGCATTACAAATACCGAGTATTATCTACCTAAAATGTTTACATGTGAAAATGGGATTTTTATATGCGAATATTGTGACACTAGGCATATTGACAGGTAATTCCCTGCTTAATATTAATAGCAGGTCTAAAGAAAATATATAGCAAAGAAATGGAGAGAGTTTTATGTCCGGTCATTCAAAATGGAGTACAATAAAGCGTAAGAAAGGTAAAACCGACGCTCAAAGGGCAAAGGTTTTCACGAAAATAGGGCGCGAAATAATCGTATGCGTTAAGGAGGGTGGGCCTGATCCTGTCAATAATTCACGCTTACGTGACCTTATCGCTAAGGCAAAGTCAAATAACGTGCCTAACGAAAATATCGACCGTGTTATCAAAAAGGCGGCAGGCGATACCGAACGCAACAACTTTGAAACAGTGGTATATGAGGGCTACGGGCCTAATGGTGTCGCTGTCATTGTTGAGTGCCTTACCGATAACCGCAACCGCACCGCCGGCGATATACGCCATTATTTCGATAAGCATGGCGGCAATATGGGCACAACGGGTTGCGTTGCCTTTATGTTTGAGCTCAAGGGAATAATAATCCTTGACAACAATAAGCTTGACGAGGATAAGGTAATGGAGGACTGCGTTGAGGTTGGCGCTTCTGACTTCAGCTTTGAGGACGATACTGTTGAGGTGACCACTGATCCTACACAGGTTTCCGCTATTCGTGAGCTATTTGAGGCAAAGGGCTATTCCCTGCTATCTGCTCAATCAGAGCAAATACCAAGTACTTATGTGAACCTTGACGATGAAGATACGATAATTAAGATGAATCGCTTGCTTGATGCACTTGAAGACAATGACGACGTGCAAAACGTATGGCATAACTGGGAAAATGTTAGCAGTTCAGACGATGAATAGCTTGCGTAAGTAGCACTAATACTTAAAAGACCGTTGCCTTTTGGCAACGGTCTTATGTTATTTAGGCTGTCCGTATAGCACTCCCCTTGAGCCTGTGGCAATATATATTCTTCCGTATGTTCTTGGATCACCACATATACTGCTTATGGCACCATACATTTGCTTATCGGAGTTAATCCTCTCCCAACTTTTGCCATCATCATGGGAGCGGAAAAAGCCATATTCATCCTTTATCGTCCCACTTACATAAAGGGTTTTATACTCGCTATCGGGGGCATTCTTGCCCATGCCCTGACAGCGAATAATGTCATTCTCGCCGCTTATTTTATCAGCTGTAAAGACATCTGACTCTACATTGTATTCTATGCGCCACAATGAGCCTGCTGCAAGCCATATTACGCCCTGCTTGCCGCTTTCACAGCGGACTTCTACCCTGTTTGCACCATCAATGCCTGCTAAATCCACACCATCAAGCTGTAAGGGTGATTTGCGCTGATGAAAGGTTTCGCCTTTGTCGGTGCTAACATATAGCTGAGCATTCTCACCAAAGCCATAGAAAATATTTCGATTTACTCGGTCGGACATAACCTTCATGGACTTTTCGCTATCGGTAATAAGCTTGTTATCAAGGTCATATACCTTTGACACCGCCCAGCTTTCCCCACGGTCATGGGTATGCACTACTGCGGTTATGGGAATCCGCCTAATGTTAGCAATTGACCATACTATCGTGCTTGCGTCGGCTGTTATTGCCACCCAACCTGAATTGGTGTTTGGTTGTATAATCTGGCTTAATAGCTTGTCAATTTCGTCAGTTAAACCAAAGGGGTGCTTTAGAAGTGTAAAGCTTTTGCACTGGTCATCGGATATGATGACACCGCCTGTGGTTTTACCTGTCCAGTTTCCACGAGGGGTTACCACCACGATATTCGAGCTTTGATCGGGGAAGTCTGCATTCATGCAGGTAATATAGCGATTGCCTACTTTATCGGCAAAGGAGTTTTCGCAGGGGTTATCTAAGTCACTAAAAGCAAATGCACCCAAGTCGCCAACAATGTCAATTAAGCGTACATCGCCCTCGGGAGGGCTATAAACATTGAGATGGACTGTTTCCTCAACTCCACTACTTTGCGGCGACCATTCGACTTCAACGGTGTCGGCTTGTGCAAGGTTTTCAGTCATAAATATGCCTGTGCCTGTGTTGAAAAGCGCTCTATCACTGCAAAAGGGGTCAATTTTTATATCACTCATCCAGTGGATAAGCAAGTCATTCCCATTATATTCAGGCTTCATATAAGGCACGGTAAAGTGCATTTTACCCACATCAAGACCATGCAGAATCGGCTTCCAGCTTTCGCCGTAATCCTTTGAGTAAAGCACATATTCGCCCTTATGGCTGCCCTGTGTGCTGCAAATCACCACTCCTGCCCGATTTAAGTCAGCGCAAATTCCTCCTATGCCAAAACCCAGTTTATGATTAGGGTTCATTGACTTTCTGAGGGCTGTTGGTGATATATCCTTGACTTCGGTTACGCCGTTTTCGTTTAGTGTGTAGCGTAAAATTGCGCCATCATGAACATTGCCACTATCACATGCATAGCTCGACCAACCGCCAAACCTGCGCCTTGCACCTGCTGATGAAAGAGTGATGTACAAGTGCTTGCCGTCAAAGCTTGCACGCTGTCCCACATATCCGCTATAGTTCCCTGCTCCCTCATCTACGGGGGTGGGTTGCCCTTGCATGACTTTAAAGCTTGCCCCTGCATCTGTGGAGATGTAAAGGCTTGGCCCTCGGACATGCTCAGCTGTGCTGTTATCTTGCCCGGAAGTAGCCACCACGATTATATTCGGATTGCTTGGGTGTAGCCATACAAAGGCGATGTTAGTTTCGTTACTTGAGTCACTTTCGCATACTATTATGCTTTCCCAGCTTGCTCCGCCGTCATTTGAGCGCAGCAACCCTTGCGTTTGCGAGCCGAAATATATGCGCTCATCGGATGTGACTTGCAGTCGCTCTCCCGTGCCCCTGCCTGGGGAGTTCCCGTGGATACCTGCGGGAATATCATAGTACTTAAAGCTTTCCCCTCTATCATGAGAAACGCAAAGCTTGCCCTCCTTGCCGTTGCCGCAGGCAATATAGAGGTCATTTGGCTTGCTCTCGCATAAAGCTATCGATAAGGGATAGCATTCGGATAAATCCTTTGCAGTTACATGGTCTATAAGAGATTGCCAACGCTTATTTTCAAAATCATATCTGTAAGTTCCGCCAATATCTGTACGAGCATAGAGAATGTTTTTCTGTTTTGGGTGAAATACAAAGCCTGTTACAAAGCCCCCTCCAGGTATAGGGCAGTTTTTGTAGGTATAAAGTATGTTTTTATGTTGCGACATTTAGTTTTACCTCCGTTGCGTAATCGATTACTAAAGCTTTATATATTCTAGCATAAAAGCTTTTTGATAGATATAAGCATTTTGTAAACATTGACTAAGTTTGTTCGCTTTTACTTTGGCAATCTAGTGATTACTAAAAAACCTGTACTGCCATCATTAACTATAAGTCTTTTCACATAATATGAATTTATTCAGCTTATCAAAAGCTTATTTCCTAACATGATGTAAAATGCAATATTTTCTTGCATAAACATCCACAGCGTGCTATAATAAATCAGATATTATCTTATACTTTTACACTTATACAGGAGGTGTTCCTTGAAATAATGTCAGCTATTGATTTAGGTATTGATTTAGGCACTGCTAACATAATTGTATACATAGATGGCAAGGGTATTGTCCTTAACGAACCATCAGTTGTGGCATACAATAGCAAAACTAAGCAGGTTATCGCTGTTGGCGATGATGCTTTCAAAATGATTGGGCGCACTCCAGAATATATTTCCGCAATTAGACCACTTGAGAATGGAGTCGTTTCTGATAATTCCATGACAGAAAGCATGATAAAAGAATTTTTACGCAAGGTAAGCGGCAGATTTCTTATTAAGCCACGCGTCATTTTATGCGTTCCAAGCTTTATTACTGAGGTGGAATCAAGAGCTGTAATCGACGCCGCCCTTAAAGCAGGTGCTCGCAAGGTTTATCTTATTCAAGAGCCTATTGCGGCAATGATTGGAGCAGGTGTTGATATTTCAAAGCCCGATGGTAATATGATAGTTGACATCGGGGGCGGCACAACTGATGTTGCTGTTATCTCCATGAATGGCATTGTAAAGAGCAAATCCATTAAGGTTGCAGGCAATAAGCTTGACGAGGCTATTACTCAGTACATGCTAAACACCTACAAAATCCAAATCGGTTCAAAAACCGCTGAGCAGACAAAAATTGAGCTTGCTAATGTTTATCGGCCTGACGGCTCAAAGAGTATGCTGGTTAAAGGCCGACACGTTTTAGAGGGAATGCCAAGACAAGTAGAAATCACGAATCTTGATGTTTATCGAGCGGTAATGAATCCTGTCAACCAAATTCTTGCTGCCATAAAAGAGGTTTTTGAAGTCACTCCTCCAGAGCTTATCAGCGATATTATCACCAATGGAATCCATCTCACAGGTGGAGGTGCGCTGCTAAAGGGGCTCGCGCAGCTTATATCTGACACTACCAACGCTCCATGCGTTATAGCGAAGGATCCCCTTTATTGCGTCGCTAGAGGGACAGGTCTTGCTTTTAAAAAAATCAGTACATTGCTTGATGGTTTTGAGGCTATATCCATGTATAATCATTAAAACAAATTATTAATATAATAATGTCCGTCACAAATGTGACGGACATTTCTGTATTTTAAACCATTTTTGCATTTGCTTGAGTTATAAGTGCGTTAACCTCTTCAGAAATACCAGCAATATCACCCATTGCGTATGTAATCGATTTGCCGCTTGTGCTGGTTTTTTCAATGTTTTCCTTCATTTTTGCGACCATTACAGATAGATAATCATTTGCTGAATGTATTGAGCTTATGAGCGCATTAACATTTGTAATAGCATCTTGAATTTCATTGTTGTTTGAGTCAGCTCTTTGCACTGAGCGCTGAGAGTTCACAGCGAGTGTTCTTACCTCGTCTGCTACAACGCCAAAGCCTTTTCCTGCCTCCCCTGCTCTTGCAGCCTCAATGCTTGCGTTAATAGCAAGGAGGTTAATCTGCCTGCCTATGGTGTTGACGTCATTTGTCATTATGTTGTAGTTTGAGATGCCATCATTTATCTTTTGCATTGCACCGACTATTTCAGTTGTAAGATTGTTAAGCTCGGAAACATTATCGGATAAAGTGTTCATATCTGTATTGTTGCTTTGATTTAGTGAGTCAATATTATCAACATCAGCTGTTACATTTGAAATGTTGTCTGCAAGGGATTCAGAAACCGCTTGAAGCTGTTCGGTCAACAGTAGAATTTCATTGTTAAGCTCAGCCAAGCCTTCGTTTTTTTCAACGATAGTTCCCTTTGCGTATTGCATACAGTTTTCAGGAATGTTATTTCCCTTAAAGATTGCAGATGCCATTTCTGTACAAGATGCGAAACCGCAAGCGTGGCAGTCAAAGTGTCTCCTAACCTCGTTGGTTTTACCCATGGAATTAAACACTTCTTCAAGCTCATCCATTGTCGGCTCAACTAAACGGATATTTTCGGGCTTATATTCTCTTAGGAAATCTTCCAAATGAAGCTTTTTTGAAAACTTTTTAAACTGTTTGTCAGCACCTAATTTAGTCTGCTTTGCTCGCTTTTTTTGAGTGTACAATTTCACATCATGCATAATCTTCTCAAGCTCAAATGAGCTATGTTTTGTGCCAACACCTGGGCCGCTAACGCAACCATACTCGCAGGATAGCACGTCGTAAACGTCAGGGAGGTTTTCTTCACTCTGCTTAGCATATTCGGTTAAATCATCATACACCTTATGTACGCCCTCGGAGGTTTTAACATTCAATCCGCTTTCGTGAAGCAGTAAATTCTCCTTGAGACCGCCTGGAAGTGGATAAAATGAGCCGTCAAGTCCCTGCATCTCATCAAATTCAAATGGACTATGTTCATTTTTCTTAGCGGATAGATTTATTCCGTTTTCCTTGAAATACTCCCTCAGTTTATCGAAGGTGACATTGTACTCAACAAGTCCTGTCTGCTCAAACTCGTCTTTCTTAGCAATGCAAGGCGATAATGCGGCAATTTTATCCGAAACATCTTTATATTTCTTCATGTATGCCACAGTGCAAAGCATAGGGCTGTGAACAGGCGAAAGGTTCTCTAAAAGCTCTGGATGATATTTAAGCACAAAATTGGTGATTGCAGCACAGGGTTGTGAAATCAGCTTTGCACCTTTGTTCTTTTTAACAAGTTCTAAATGCGCCCAAGTGCAAATATCTGCGCCAAGGGATACGTCGTATATCGCTTTTACTCCCCGATCCTTTAACCACTGCAAAACATGACGCCAATAACCGTCGAACGCCGCTTTTATTGCCGGCGCAACTATAATTGAGATTTCCTTGCCACCGCTCAAGTCATTTAAGAATTGCGCTGTGTCATCATTGTATTTTCTAGCATCATGACTGCAAACCTTTATGCATTCACCGCATTTAATGCACTTTTCGTCGTTAATTTCAATTACGACGCTTTCATCGTCTAGAACTCTTGCTATGTTAGCTTCATGCGCGGGGCATGCCCTAATACAGGAATTGCAACCTACACACTTTTCTTTATCAATAACAATACTACCCACTATACATTCCCCCCTTATGAAAATCTATATTCCGACATAATTATACATTATAATAACACACTCTTCATTAAAAATCAATATAATAATTAATAAATTAATTTTATTAAACCCTTTTGTTGTTATGATTTACTTAATCAGTAAGTATTTTTTTAAGTTGTAGTGGTGTTTGGTAATTAAAAAACAAAGCCGCCTTACATGGCGGCCTTGCTTTTATATTGACTGAAACTTTTGCTTTGTCTGATCAATCATCTGCTGCTCAGCAGGTTTTACTGGATACCATCCCCTGCTTTGCATTTCACAGAAAACTTCATTTTGAATTGTATGCTC
>CAZLMF010000032.1:893-18168 GCA_964560565.1 uncultured Oscillospiraceae bacterium | reverse complement strand
TACCCTGTGGACCTGTCGGGCCTGTTGCACCAGTAGATCCTGCTATACCTTGAATGCCCTGTGGGCCTGTTGGACCTGTTGGACCTTGAATACCTTGTATGCCCTGCTGACCAGTCGGGCCAGTCGGACCTTGAATACCTTGAATGCCTTGAATACCCTGCGGACCTTGTGGGCCTGTCGGACCTTGAATGCCCTGTGGACCTTGTGGGCCAGTCGGACCTTGAATACCTTGAATACCCTGAGGACCTTGTGGACCTGTCGGACCTGTGGGACCTGGGAATCCTCTAATCCCTTGTGGACCGGTAGGACCGATAGGGCCTTGTATGCCTCTTATACCTTGAGGACCGGTCGGTCCTGTTGGGCCGACTATGCATCTGCAACATGGATTACACCTATTCATACAACCACCCTCACACCTTTTTCTACCGGAAAAATTACGATTTAGTCTCATTTTTAAAACTCCTAAATATTAAATGCCTATGATGTTAACATTCGGCAAGTAGTTCTTACCTCTAATATAATATGATGAATACAAATTAATGTTACTTTGTAAGAACATTAAGCACAAAAAAGCATCTGATGAAATTTCATCAGATGCTTTTTTGTATTAGAATATTAAATTATGCCTTATTACCGTGAATGAGTATGTGGAAAAAGCGAGATAATCGGTTATTTATCTTATTCCTAAAAAGCTTTGCAACTTCCCACCAAAGTGCGCAAGCAACACCTAAAAGTATTGATACTATCATCAAAGTAGCTGAAATGTGAGAAGTGCCAAACACTACACTCATCCCCGGCGCATAGCAGAGCAGTATTGACAATAAAATTGAGCCAATAAAAACAAATGGAGCGTTAGTGGAGAGCGTTGAAATCGTAAAAATACTTGCGCTTGTGCTGTTTATCAGTGTTAGAGAAACAGCTGCCATCAGCAGAAACACTAGAATATAGCTCCTGCCCGCTGCATGGGTGGGAATAGCGCCACTTTGAGAAAATGCAATATATGAAATGAAGAGCAAAACTGCGATTACAGCAGCTTGAATAAGAGGTTTTACAATAAAACTTTTCTGAACTTTTCCACCCATGCAAATTGACGGGCTTGACATTGCATTTTTATCAAAATTCCTCACAGGCATTAAAAAACAAGATATTGCTAAGCAAGCTTCAAGCAGTATGATGCCAGAAGGCGTAATAGGAAGTGAGTAGCCTATCATAGGCAGTATAAGTGCGATAAGCACTAAAGTGAGATGCAATGCTATTATGTTGCCAATGGAGCTTATAACGGTGTTGCATACATGTCTGGCTTCACTTACAGCCCTTACAACGGTGATAAAACGGCTATCGGGCAAAATCGCATCAGCCATATCACGCACAGCAGGCAAGCTGTCACTTGGGGCAACGCAAATATCTGCGGTTTTAAGCATGGAGTAGTCCTCATAGCCTTTTGCGCTTATCAAAACGGTTTCTCCAGCCTTTTTAAGCCCACGAACAACAATAGGACGGTGAGCGCTTGATATTTGCGCAAATATATTTGCACTTTTACATAGCTCTCCTAAATCCTCATCCTCGCAGTTATCAAGCATTTTACCTGTCACAATACCATCAATTAAATCAATGCCAATGTTTCCAGCCATTACAACAGCGGTATCTGGATTATCCTCCGTTAGCATTACCACACGTATCCCTGCACGCTTACATGATGCAACGGAAGCGACAACAGTGGAGGGGATCTCGTCGCGCACACCTATAAGCCCTACATAAGTCAGCTTGCAGTCGGTTATATCCTCGGGTATATCGCCCTCAGTGTTATAACAGCAAATGACGAAAACACGTAGTCCTTGCCGTTCAAAATCAGATTGTTTTGCCCTTATTGAATAGTGAGTTTGCTCATCTAGTGCGCATAGGGGCAAAATGCTTTCAGGCAAGCCCTTAATACAAACAAGCTTATTGCTGCTAATATCCCAAACCTTCCCCATGAGCTTTGCTTTCAAGCTAAAATGATATTCGTGAAGTAGAAGATTGCTTTGCAGCATCTCAACACTTGCACCCTTGCTTTTGCAGTAGCTTAGAACCGCTTTATCTATCGGATCGTTTGAGCCCTTCACACAGGTAAGGCAAGCTATATTAAGCAGTAGTTCATCACTCATAGAGCTTGTTGCAACAACTTCCATTTTGCCTTGAGCAAGCCCACTTGAAGCGTCTGCGCATATAACCGAAACCCCCGCAAGGGACTTTACAGTTGATAATCGCTTAATAATTCTGCCTGTTTTAGAAAGGTAAATTGCCCCCGATATTAATAGGGAAGTCGGCATAATTACCACAGGGAAGGGAATAAGCGACAACACTAATGCGCTTGCAGACATAGTGCTTTCTGAAAAAGAGGAGGAGTGGTAGTTTGCAATCGCAAACGCAGGGATAACCAATACTAAAGCTAGTATAAAGCATAGCGATATGGTATGCTTTGCTTTTTGCTCAAGGTTGTTCGGTCGCATTGGCTTTTCTTGAGGGATTTTACCGTTTTTATAAGCAGAGGTGCGTGTTCCCGTGGCGGTAACTTTTGCAATACATCTGCCTTTAGTGACAATAAAATGAGCGCAGATAGGCGCTCCTGCTAACTTCAAAGAAATGCCTGCATCCTCAATTAAAGTCCCTTCGTCAACATAAAAGTCAATAGCTTCTTCAATAATTGCATCAGCCGGGACAAGTTCACCCTCCTGTAAAAGAAGTAAGTCATTGGGCACAATTTTCTCACAAGCTTCAGTATATATTATACCACCCCGAATAACATTCGCAGTTGCGCCGGTAAGGTCATGCAGCTTCATCGCAGCCTTATAGGTATGCATATCTAGGAAAAGCATAGCGATAGCGCTTAAAAGGGCAATCACCACTAGAATAACAGCTTGAATGTAGCTGCTAAGTATTACAAGGACTAAAACGCTTACCAGCATCAAGATGAAGGCAGGCGATTTAGCTTGAGCTATAATTTTTCTGCTAATTGAGGGTGAACACTGAGCAAGAGAGGTGTTTTGACCGAAAATTTCGAGATTTTCCTCATAGTCCTCATCATTCAGCCCAATATAGTCTTTTTTGAAGTCAAGTATTTGCGCCACGTGAAACCACTCCATAATCTAATAACAATTTAAAATCATCCCCGTTTAAGCGGATGCCTGAAATCAACTTGTAACTCTTAATTTAACGTAATTATAGCACAACATATAGAGGGTTACAAGCGTAATTCGACTAAATATTCGATATGAGATAATATCTTTATAAACAGAAAAATTGATTGCATTGACATTATCATCTTGACTTTACAGGCATTTTACGGCATTATATTATTGTGATTATTTAGTCTGCTTAATGCAGATAATTTACAAAAACTGGGGAGGTAATCATGTCATCGACCTATGAGACCCCGTTAAACTCACGATACGCAAGCAAGGAAATGCAGTATATTTTCTCCTCGGATATGAAATTTACAACATGGCGCAAGCTATGGATTGCCCTTGCAAGGGCGGAATCGGAGCTTGGACTGCCTATTTCTAAGGAGCAAATTTCAGAGCTTGAAGCAAATGCCTGCAACATCAACTATGATGTTGCGGCAGCTCGTGAAGCACAGGTACGCCATGATGTAATGGCTCATGTTTATGCGTACGGAGTTCAGTGTCCGCTTGCTGCGCCGATAATTCACTTAGGTGCGACTTCATGTTATGTGGGGGATAACACCGACATTATTGTTATGCGTGAAGCACTTCGCTTAGTTTGCAGAAAGCTTGTCAATGTAATGAACAACCTTGCGCACTTTGCAAAGGAGTATAAAGCTTTACCTTGCCTTGCATACACTCATCTACAGCCCGCACAGCTTACCACTGTCGGAAAAAGAGCAACGCTTTGGCTTAATGAGCTGCTTATGGACTATAATGAGCTTGAATATCGCTTAAGCACACTGATGCTGCTAGGTTCAAAGGGCACAACAGGCACACAAGCAAGCTTTGTTGAGCTATTTGAGGGCGATTCAAGCAAAATTAAAGCCCTTGAGGAAAAGATAGCAGCTGAGATGGATTTTGACGGAGTAGTGCCCGTATCAGGGCAAACCTATTCACGCAAGCTTGATGCGCAAGTTTTATCCACCCTTAGTGGAATAGCTCAAACTGCAAGCAAATTCAGCAACGATATTCGCATTCTCGCAAGCTTTAAGGAGCTTGAAGAGCCCTTCGAGAAAAACCAAATTGGCTCATCTGCAATGCCTTATAAGCGCAATCCTATGCGCAGTGAGCGCATAACATCGCTTGCTAGGTATGTTATAATTGACAGTCTTAACCCCGGCTTTACAGCCGCAACACAGTGGTTTGAGCGCACTCTTGACGACAGCGCAAACAAGAGGATTTCAGTTGCTGAGGCATTCCTTGCAGTGGACGCAATTTTAAATTTAATGCTTAATATCACTGATGGACTTGTGGTTTATCCTATGGTAATCAATCAGCGTGTTATGAGGGAGTTACCCTTTATGGCGACAGAGAACATAATGATGCAGGCTGTTAAAAAAGGTGGTGACCGTCAAGTTTTACATGAGAAGCTTAGGGAGCATTCAATCGCTGCCGCAAAGGTAGTAAAAGAGCAAGGCGAAGAAAACAATTTGGTTGACCTAATTGCCGCTGACCCAAGCTTTAAGCTTTCTAAGGAGGAAATCATTGCAACCCTCTCCCCTGAAAGCTTTACAGGAAGAAGCGAGGAGCAGGTAGATGAATTCCTAGTTGAGTATGTAAGTCCTGTACTTCAAAAGCATAAGGATATCCTAGGTGAAACAGTGCAACTTTTAGTGTAAATCTATTGACTTTCAAATCTGAATAAAGTATAATAGCTTAGTATGTTATGACCTATCGAACCTTGTGGTTCAAACCTATAAATGTGGAGGTTTTGTATTTGAGACGTGTAAAGAAGCCCGTTTTCTTTATCGTCGCCATTTCTATTTTGCTTTTCACGGTAATTGTATTTACTGGAATTAGCACGCAATATGGTGACATCAAGAAAACATATATAAATGGGGTTGATGATATCCGATGGGGTATTGATATCCGTGGAGGTGTGGACGTTACGTTTACTCCGCCGGAGGGCATTGATGCAACTGACGATCAAATGAACGCTGCTAAGGAAAAAATTAAGCTTAGGCTTGTAAATCTATCAATAACCGATTCAGATGTTTTCGTCGATTATAACAACGATAGAATAATTGTTCGCTTTCCATGGCAGGCAGGGGACGAGGATTTCGATCCTGAAGCTGCTGTAATGGAGCTTGGCGAAACTGCTCTACTTACATTCCGTGAGGGTGTTGAGCTTGATGAGCTTGGCAAGCCTACAGGTATTACAAATGAGAATATAATTTTGCAGGGCGCAGATGTAGTTAAAGCGGAGCCTGTTGTTCAAAAGCAGAGCAACGGTTCATACGAATACATGGTTTCTCTCAAACTTTCGAATGAGGGCGCTGAAAGCTTCGCAAAAGCAACCGGCGAGCTTTATAAGGACAAGGGTGTTATCTCCATATGGATGGATGATACATTGCTTTCATATCCCACTGTGAGCGAGCAAATCAAAGATGGCGAAGCGGTAATTTCAGGCAGCTTCACTGCTGAGGAATGCAAAGAACTTGCCGATAAGATCACTGCCGGCGCATTGCCCTTTAAGCTTATTACATCAAGCTTTAGTACAATGACTCCGACCTTGGGGCTTGGTGCTCGTGATGCAATGGTGCTTGCAGGGCTAATTGCATTTATTGCAGTCGCTATATTTATGATAGTTGTATATAGACTGCCCGGCACAGTTGCTATAATAGCTCTTATTGGGCAGGTTGCAGGCTCAATTGCTGCAATTACTGGTTTCTTTGGCTTTATGTCAAGTTTCACGCTAACCATACCCGGCATAGCAGGTGTTATCCTTTCAATCGGTATGGGCGTTGACGCAAACGTAATTACAAATGAGCGCATTAAAGAAGAGCTTAGGGCAGGAAAAACTCTTGACGGTGCAATAAACGCAGGTTATGAGCAAGGCTTTACTGCTATCTTCGACGGCAACATTACTGTAATTCTCGTTGCGGTCATACTAATGGGCGCTTTTGGCACACCGGACAGCATCTTCGCAAAACTTTTAAATCCGATATTCTTCATGTTTGGCCCATCAACTGAGGGTTCAATCTTCTCCTTCGGATTCACTCTACTAGTCGGTGTAATTTTAAACTTTATAATGGGAGTCTTGGCATCAAGATTAATGGTAAGCTCGATTTCTAAATTTAAGGGCTTGCGCAATCCTTGGTTATATGGGGGTGCAAGCAATGAAACCAAATAGATTTGAAAACCTAAACATAGTTGGACGTAGCAAACTATTCTATGCAATTTCTTTATTCTTACTTGCAGCGACTATTATCCTAACATTAGTCATTGGCGTTGACGTGGATATCCAGTTCAAGGGCGGTACCATGCTAAAGTATGGGTATACCGGCACAGTTGACCACGAAGCAGCGGCTAAGGTTATAGAAGATTCGATTGACTCAACCGTTATAATCACCGAGGGTGAGGGAATTGGCGATGCAGGCAAATTCCTACAGATCTCAGTTAACTCAACCGCAGGTCTTACCGTTGATGTACAACAGGAAATCACAAAGTCACTAAACTTAGAATTTGCTGATAACAGTATCGAGCTTTTAGAGAGTAGTGACGTTAACCCTTCAACAGGCTTAGCATTCTTCCGCAAGTGTCTTGTAGCAGTTGGATTTGCATTCCTTGTGCTGATAATCTATATTGCATTTAGGTTTAGGCGCATTGGGGGATGGTCAGCAGGTGTAATGGCAATTGTTGCACTTCTCCATGACGTAATGATGGTTTACTTCGCGTTTGTTGTATTCCGCATTCCTATAGATGCTAACTTCATAGCAGTTGTCCTGACAATACTTGGTTTTTCAATTAACGATACCATCGTTATATACGACCGTATCCGTGAAAACCGCAAGTTGTACGGCAAAACTATGAGTATTGGTGATCTTGTCAACAAATCAATCGGTCAATCCTTCACTCGTTCGCTAAACACCTCAATTTGTACAACCAGTGCTATGATTGTAATAAGCATAGTAGGTATTTCTTATGGGGTAGACTCTATATTCAGTTTTGCTCTACCTATGATAATCGGTATGATTTCTGGTGTGTATTCCACACTTTGTATCGCAGGTCCACTGTGGGTGTTATGGCAAGAACATAAGGAGCGCAAGCAACCCACTAAGGGTAAAACCAGAAAAGTAAAAGCATAACATAATAGCCGCTCTTTAAGGGCGGCTATTTTTAGAAAGGACAGCTTATGATTATCGGCGCATCAACAGCATGTATGTATCCAATGTTAATCGAAGAGGCTTTATATGAGCTTGTTAGCAGGGGAGTAAAAACGGTGGAGCTTTTCATAAACTGCTCTGATGAGCTTGATGGAAAGCCAATGCAGGAAATGTGCAAGCTTATGGAGGAGAATAATGTAAAGGCACAAGCTTTTCATCCCTTCACATCCCCTGTTGAGCCTATCATGCTTTTTTCAAGGTATGAGAGGCGCGCATCTGAAATTCTTGATTATTATGAGCGATTTTTCAGCGCAATGCAAAGTGTTGATGCGAAGGTATTCGTACTACATGGCGCTTCAAGGTTGGGCAGCTGCACAGATGAACGCTACCTTGAAAGATATTTGAGCCTATATAGACTCGGTCAAAAATATGGTGTTGCCGTTGCGCAGGAGAATGTACATTATTGCAGGAGTGGGGATCTTGAATTTCTGAAGCTCATGGTTAATGAGCTAGGGGATGAGGTAGCGTTTAATCTAGATATTAAGCAAGCAATTCGCAGCAATCTTGACCCCTTTGCTGTCCTTGATGTTGTTGGCGAAAAGCTTGTCCATGTGCATATTAGTGATAATGACCAACAGCATGATTGTCTTCCTCCAGGCAAGGGAAAATTCAATTTCAAAGCTTTCATAGAGCGACTTAACCAGCTTTCGTATCAGGGCGCACTTATTGTAGAGTTATACCGTCAAAATTACGGAAAGTATGACGAGCTTGTCGAAAGTATACAGTATGTAGAAAACATTACCAGCATGGTTGGAGCTTTACACAAAGATTTTTCAAAATAAGTAATCATACAAAAAAGCGAAATATAATATGTAAGATATGTATGTATCCATGTCGAAACGTGAGGAATACAGAAAAAGTTTGCGATTATTAACACTTTAGTCACACTTAAATAAATGTTATAATATAAGCACAACATTTATTAAGGAGTGGTTAAAATGCGCAAACTCAATCAAAATTACAAAGTTTTAGTGGGAAATGGTGGCTTAGAGTATTGCATCGTTCAAAGCAATGAGGATGGACACCAAAGCTATGGCATTGAGCTGAAATGCAGCTTATTCGGCGATGAGGATACAGCAAGGATTGATGATATTTCAACGGATTTTCGTTTTGTGAAAAACTTAGTTGACATTCTTGCAGAAAATTTAGTCACACCTTGCACTGCGCGCGATATTGTCCAGGATATACTCATTGCCCACGCTGAAGCTATATAACATTTAATAAAAGTTAGTTCTTTATATAATATTTTACTAAAACATAGTTGCAAATTAATTATAGACGTGATATGATATAAGAAACACAATATATAGGGGTGGCAACTATGAATTGTCCTTTTTGCGGTTATCATGACAGTAAAGTAATTGACTCAAGACCCAGTGAAGAGAAAATTCGCCGTAGGCGAGAATGCCTTGATTGCGGCAAAAGATTCACCTCCTATGAGGTGGTCGAGCGATTGCCTCTCATGGTAATCAAGCGAGATTTAAAGCGTGAACCATTTGATCGAGACAAACTTATTCAAGGGTTGCTTAGAGCTACAAAAAAACGCCCTATTGCACTTGAAACCCTTGAAAGCTTAATTGATGACTTGAAGATTCATTATGCAAATCTACTCATTCGAGAAGTGACATCTGATGAAATCGGTGAAAATATCCTTAGTCGCTTAAAGGAGATCGATCTTGTAGCGTATGTGCGCTTTGCATCGGTTTATCGTGACTTTAACGATATCGATAGCTTTATGAAGATTATCACAGAAATTAAACAGGAAAATGACTAAAAAATATTTTCTAACTTAGGCAGCTGCGTTGCATATATTGCATCCAGCTGCTTTTTTAATGACATGCATTCTGCTAAAACCTGATCATTCTCGCTTATAATCAATCCTCTTATATAGGCAAGTGTTGAAGAAACCATCATTATTCTTTCCCGACTAAGGTAGAATTTCATGTAGCTTACATTGTCCTCCCACTTTGTTATTGCTTCATCAATTTGTTCCACTGAAGGAGTTATATCATCTTCGATTTCTCTAATTATATTATCAATTCTATAAAAGACATAATCTTTTGTAGTATGAATATTGTAAAGCCCCAATAGCGAGCCAGATATAATTAGCAAAAGGAGCGTAGAGCTTATCACTAATCTTTTCACTTTTGATTCTCCTTTGGCAATAGGAAATAATCCCCGTTAGAGTCAGCAGTCATAAGAAAAACCTCAGATACTCTTACTTGCTTTTGCGCAAGAATGTTCGCAAGCCACTTTTCACTCAAGCTGCAGCTTGCAAGCCCCTCATCAAGCAGATGCCCATCACTTATAATAACAACAGGGGGATTTACGCTTGGCATCTTAAGGTTTAGCATTTCAGCGGTAACAGTTCTTGCGTCATGTTTTTGATATATGTTCACTTTGCCGTTTGTTTCGACAATTGCATATTGCACTTCTCTCACATCAAATATAGAAAGCTCATGAAGCGCTTCCATTAGGTCATCAATGGTAAAGCGTAAATTTTTTAACTCATTTTGATCAACTTTACCATCACGGATGATTATCCTTGGGCTACCGGAAACTATCTTCCTAAAACCTTGACTTTTTAACATAATCCACGATATAAGCACATCTATACATACAAGTGTGATTATGGGAACAACACCCATAATCATTGGTATTTCCGGATTTTCAATAGGCAGCGTTGCAATATTTGAAACAAGAATTGTCACCACAAGCTCAGAGGGCTGAAGCTCACCTAATTGTCTTTTCCCCATTAAGCGCAGTGAAAAAATAATTAGAATGTAGAGCAAGAATGCTCGAATTGCAATAATTAACATAATATCACCCAAGTTATTATTAGCTAAGTGAATGTATTTATGCAAAAGATACGACATTGTAAGTCGTTAAACAAAAGTCGATAATTCCTGAAATTGGTGTAAATAAGTACAAGCAAGGCTTGCATATACATATACCAATGAAAGGTGGAATAGCTATGATGATGTTAACGCTTACTCGCCGTAAGCTTATTAGAATTTGCGTTTACTCAGCATTGATTCTTGTTGGTGTAGTAATAGGTGTATATGCGGTTATGAGTGCGATTGACACAAGTGCAGCATCACGTAAGGTGCCTATATACTCAGTTGAGCGCGGGGACAATAAGATTGCAATTACTTATGATGTGGCATGGGGCAATAGTGATACGCAAAGCCTGCTAACTATGCTTGAGGAGCTTGATGTGAAGGTCACATTTTTCGTAACAGGGGAGTGGTGCGACAAATATCCCGAGGATGTTAAGCTTTTCGCAGCAGCAGGGCATGATATACAAAACCACTCTGATAAGCATCCCCATGTGAACAAGGTCGGCACAAAAGAGCTTATTGCAGACACACGAGATGCCGCAAAGAAAATTGAAGCTCTTACTGCAGTTTACCCCACACTTTACAGAACTCCCTATGGTGAATACAACGACCAAAACTTAACAACGCTCGAGGGTATGGGATTTAAAGTGATTCAGTTTGATTGTGACTCCATAGATTGGAGGGATGAATCTGCGGATAAAATAACAAAAAGAGTGCTAAAAAAGGTGAAATCAGGCTCGATTTTACTATTCCATAACGAAAAGGCGAATACCGCCGAGGCACTCCCTAATATCGTCAGTAAACTACGTGAGGATGGATACGAATTCGTGCTGGTGAAGGACTTGATTTACTATGACGAGTATGAAATAGACCATGAAGGCAGGCAGCACACCACCGCAACACCAATGGATTAAAAAGAAGCCTCCGAGTAAACTCGGAGGCTTTGCTATTTAATTTAGAACCTTCCGCCACCACCGCCGTGAGAGCGGCCACTGCTTCCGCTATGGCTGCTGCTGCGTCCACTGCCGCCACCGCTACCACCGCTTGAACTTGATTCAATTCTTACTTTTGTGACGCTTTCACGAAGGAAAACGTCATTGCTTACATTCAGCTTAAATGATCCATCAGTTTCATAGGTTTTATTAGTAACAGTGTTTTTACCTTTGTTACCTGAAGCTATTATTAAAGTGACAATAACAGCAATCGCTATTGTAACAATGTAAACAAGTGGATTTATAGCGACTTTAAGAACTTTATCAAAATAAGTCTCTTTAGTATAGTAGTGAGGAATATCATCGTCAACTGTATGCTGATTATCAGGAATTCCTAGAATTGCGTAGAAGTTAACATCGGAAAGAAAATCCTCACAAGCGCCATAAAAGTCAGCATCTCCAAGATAGCCAATAGAAGAATTGACCATTGATGAAATTCTAAAGTCAGTGAAGATGCGAATAGCCTTGCCTGTTGTCGAAAACCAGACCTCTCGCTCATCCATGTTGATAAGCATCAATAGTCCGGAAAACTCATCATCAAGTCCAAAGCCGTTGTAGTCATAGTAATCATCTGCATATTCCATTGAGGATTTACCCTCAGTGTCATCAGTAATAACAATAACAACATCAAGCTTATGGGTTGTTGCAATGCCGTCAATTGTACCTTGCAGTGCTACAACTTCATCCTCGGTTAAATACTCAAGGTAGTCAAAGACGTTTTCGCTCTCATAGGCTGATACAGATACGCACATTGAAAGCACCGCAACAATTGCGAATAGGGAAGCACTAATCTTCTTAAACAAAGAAAGCACCCCCAAATATAGTTAGTACAGTGAGCGCAGCAAAGAGCGCACCGCCAAAGGCAAACATTTTCCCGATGCTTATCGGTGTTTCGCCAACTACTTTGCCCGTCTGACCGTTTATCATAAACTTATGCTCCTTGCCCTTATATTTGTTTACCAGCAAATATACAGGTAGCATGGAGTAGTCATGGTTTTCATCAGACAAGTTAACTTGAGAGTCTGCAACGCTAAATGAGGCATAGCCATTGACAGTGCCCTTTAGTGTAGTTTCAACGAACTGCTTGACACGGCCTTGAATAACCTGCCCTGCTTCGTTGGAATCAACATCATACTTCTCAGCCATAAAGCCCGACATATACTGCATTGAAAAATCCTTTAAATCAGCATAGTTGTAAGGCTCAATCAAGTGCATCAGTGTGTCATCAAGCTTCTTAGAGGCATCACAGGGTACATTGTCATACCTCATTGTGCCAGCCCTGGAAACCCTAAAAAATCTTGTTTTGGTGTAGCGGTAATTGCCCGATCTCCATGAGCTTACCGTTGTGGCATCGCCTTCAATATAGCCGTCTGCCGTGCAGTCAAACAGCCAAAAGGGAGCGTATATGCCCGTTATCTTTTCAATTTCTTCTTGATGCTTGAATTCAGAAGGCGCAAAAAACCTCTTTTTTATCCAAGCAGAATAAATGGATTTTGCCTTTTCCTTTGTCATTTTAAACGGAATAACAAATCTGGGTTTAAACTTGCCAGAAAAGCGGCTTTTTATGACCGTTGGGTTTTTACAATACACACAAAAGGTCGCAGAGGTCGTATCATCGGCTAAAAGTTCCGCACCGCAGCTTGTGCAGTGATAACTGTCAAGCTCGGGCATTTCCTCATGGGTTGGCTCGTCGACAACGTAGACTTTATCGAGAGCTTCCTTTGTGAATCTGCTAAAGCAATAGTTGCAATCCCAGTTTTGCGACTCAGGATTAAACTCAAGTCCTGCATTACAGTTTAAGCACTTATATTCCTTAACAGTATTTGCTTTGCTCACCTAAATCCCCCTTTATATTTTGCTCAAAAAAGATGCAAAGATGCTTTACACCTTGTCGCTTTCGTTAAAAGGGTCGCCACATTTAGGACAGAACTTAGGAGGTGCCTTTGGGTCTGCCGGCTCCCAACTGCAGTTTGAGCACTTGTAGCTTGCTTGCTCAGCACGCTTATTTCCACACTTTGAACAGAAGTTATCTTCTGTTATATTTCCGCATGAGCATTCCCACTTATCACTGCTTGCAGGTTCAGGCTTCTTATTACCGCATTCAGCGCAGAATACAGCTTCATTGGGCATATTCTTACCGCAGGAAGAGCAATCCCAACCGCTGGTTGTAGGTTGTGTAGTAGCAGCAACATTAACAGTAGGAGGAGGGGGAACCTGCCCCTGCTGAGGATATGCTTGTTGTTGATTTGGCATTACGCCCATGCCGTTTGCGGCATTCATGCCCATTGCCATGCCAGCAAAGCCCATCATAGCTCCGCCCTCATTTGAGCCAGCAGCTTCAAGACCTGCTGCCATGCCTGCTGTCATGCGTGCAGCGCGTGCGTTAGGGTCAAATAGGATAGAGTCACTACCGTACTGCTCAAGGAGCTTGTCGGTTTTCTCATCAAAGGAGATGGAGGCGATACCAACACTATGAATAAGGAATCCACGCTTTGAAAGCCATTCATTATCAAGCACCTCAGCCATGTATTGACCAAGTTCCATAGTTTTAATAGGAATATCCGAAACAAGCACACTATCAGCCGATAGGCTTGCAAGTGCCGTTGTATAAGCCATAAGGAACTCATTTATATATTGCTCCGCAAGGTCTGAAAGCACAAGGTTATTCTTAGAGCCCTTGTTGCATACCTCAGCGTAAAATAGCAAGGGGTCCGCAACTTTAATTGAATATGTACCAAATGATGTAATTTTACAAGGAACAACTCTGCCCGGTACAAGCACTCTATCGGTATAGGGCACAGGGTTTTTTGTGCCAAAGCGAATATTGGGTATTTCCTGCTTGTTGATATACACCACTGTTTGCTTAACAGGAGTAGTGCCGCCGAACTTAAATCTATCCCAGCTGTCCTTAAGGGTGTTGATTATTCCGCCCGGTCTTTGGATTGCATTTTTGCCGGTATTAGCATATCCTGCGACATCTGTTCCCTCTGCCGCTTTAAAGAATATCGAGGGTGCACGGGAATTATCAACCTGATAATAACCGGGCTCATCAGTAGCAGAAATAATCTTGCCCCCGTCAACAAGGAGCATAAATGTATTTTCGGGAACATGGATAACCGAACCGTTTGACAGTACATCCTCAGTGCCCTTTTTGTTTGAACTGCGAGAATCGCCCTTCCTTACGGCTACACCGTAGGTGGAAATAGTGGAATTATCCATTTGCGCAGGTTCAATCGTCTCTAACCATTGATCCCCTAGTGCGCCTCCTATTGCTCCAACAGCAGCTTTAATTAGTCCCATTGAAATCATCCTTTCAGCGTAAAATAATTAGCATTTGCTATAATTATCAAAAGTCCAAATACGGACATTGACCTCTTTTAATCCTGTTCCACAGTACACGCAAAACTTATCATCGCCAACCTGTTTAACAGGTGCGCCGCAGTTAGGGCAATTATGCCCCTTCATTGAGCCATCACCAAGCTTAGTAACATCCTGAATATATACTGCTTCAATTGCGTATTTATGCTGTGTAGCAGTGCGAGAGCCGGAAATAAGCTTGCCATCCTTTTCAATTCCGTGCGCATACTCGATAGAGATTTCCACGCGGATAATCTTACTACCTGCATTTGAGGAGTACTTAGAAATACAGGATTTATGTATATGTATATTGTCGTAAAACCATCTTTCGCCTTTTGACTTTATATCCTCAATTATTGCAGACACCTTGCGCCTTAGGTTTTCTGATAACTCCTTCGATGGCGAAAGGGTAGTGCTTTCTATTGAGTTTAGCACCAAAAGCAGTACATTCTCCGCCCTTGAGAGAAACTCCTGTGCGTCAAACTCTGGGAAGTCCCTTTTAATAATGGAAGTGTAGGTGCTGGTGAGGTTTTGCAGCTGTCTTGGTGTGTTGTTCGCTTCTTGTGCAACCATGTTTGCAACAGAGGATATTGAACCAACAGCGCCTACTGCTCGCCTAATGCCACGTTTAACAGCCCTAATAGCGTAAGATACAAGCAAAACTAATACAACAATAATAATTCCCGCCACAATAAAGGGAATAAACTTTACAAATTCTTTAGGCAATTTTTCACCCCCTTAATAACAGGAAAGTATCCATACAATTATATATCTTTTCTGGTAATGTGTCAAATGAAATAGTCAAATAAAAGCCCTTATTCGTTTTGAAACGAATAAGGGCGGATATCATTTATTCATGCTTGTAAAGTAGCGTGTAAACATACCATCATCCTCAAGCAAGCTTTTAACAGTATCAAATCCAAGCCTATGAAGAAGCTCCATTACATAGGGGTTATCCGCAGGAGTTTCGTAGGTTGCCATGCTGCCGTATTCGTTGACATGCAATGTGCCTTCCTCCTTGCTTATAAGCGCCTTAGGGCCGCCGACACAGCCGCCTACACAGCCCATGCCTTCAATAAAGTTAGCGGAAACATTGCCGCTTATAATTTCATTTAGCAGCGCTTTACATTTTAAAGCACCGTCAGCTTGCTTTGCACGCAAGGGGATAGCCCTATCAGGCGTTAAGCGGTTTAGGGTGTTTTGCACAGCCTCACTTACCCCTCCTGTACGAGCGTAAATAATACCAGCGGTGGAGGAATGGTCACGCAAATCCTCATCAAGCTTTGCAGGGTTTATATTAGCGGCATCAAAAAGATCCTGCACCTCATTAAAAGTCAGCACTATATCGACAGAGTCCTTTATATCTGCCTCTTTAGCTTCCGCTTTTTTAGCAACACAAGGGCCAATAAACACTGTTTTAGCGTTAGGATATAGCTTTTTTATTGAGCGACCACATGCCACCATAGGAGAAACCGAGGGCGGCACATGGGGAATAAGCTTGTCATAAATTTTGCGAATCATTGCAATCCAAATAGGGCAGCAGCAGCTTGTAAGCATATAGTCGCTGTCGTTATGGATAGACCTATCAAACTCAAGAGCTTCCTTAAGTGTGAGAATATCCGCAAAGAGCGCAACCTCAATCATTCCCGCAAACCCTAGCGCCTTAAATGCGCTGCGAAGTTTCCCGGGGGTAACATCCTTATCAAATTGCCCGGTAAAAGCAGGAGCAATCATTGCGTAAACTGGCTCGTCATTTTTCTCGCTGAGTAGCTCGAAAAGCGGCGCTAAATCGCGCCTCTCAGTTAAAAGCTTGACCTTACATTCATCAATACAAGCGCCGCAGCCTGTGCATTTTGTGGGGGAGATAACCATGTTCCCGTCCTCGTCCCTTGAAATAGCATCAAAAAGGCAGGATTTAATGCAATTATCTCGCTCGCCATCAGGACAAGAGCATTGCTCAAGCCTAATAACAGGCGCTTTATCATAGGGATTAAGCAAGCAATCAAGATGATGCGGGTCAAATTCAATTAGCTTATCGCTGGACTTTAACTCATCTAAGTTATGTTGCACACCGGCGTTTACAATCTCATTATAAAGCTCATAAAAAGTTCTCACAAAATACCCTCACTTTTAAGTTTTGTAGTAATATTATACCTTAGTTTTATTATATCATAAGGGGACAATCAAGTCTATACAGACTTTTTTATGTATAGCTTATAAAGTGCCAGCCACCGCTAAGCCTCTTACCGCGACATGCAAGTTGTACAGAGTGCAGGTCGGAGCGTTTGCGCAAAAAGCTAATACGAAAAAATTAGCGGCAGAGCTTGCGGCAATGCGACTCCCTATTTTTTATTTGCAGTATTGCAAGAAAATCAATTAATGACGTACTTGTGGTGTCAAACTGTTGTCAAAGGCATTTTAGTGCATTTTCAGCAGTCGCAACAGAAAAAGTAAAAACCCCGTCAAAGCCGATGAATAAAGGCCTTGCGAGGTTTATTTTTGGTCTGAGTGACAAGACTTGAACTTGCGGCCTCTACCACCCCAAGGTAGCGCGCTACCAATCTGCGCCACACCCAGAAATGTCATCGGTTTCAACAACAATAGTATTATACCACAACAAAAGCGACTTGTCAAGCACTTTTTGAAAATTTCTTGACATTTTTCAGAAAATATGTTACAATAAGTCAAGAGAAGGGCGGTGAGCGCGTGAACATTTT
>CAZLMF010000032.1:0-883 GCA_964560565.1 uncultured Oscillospiraceae bacterium | reverse complement strand
ACATAAACGGCTAATTTAAGCCGCTTAAATATATTATCACGAATACGATATAAAGTCAAGTATTCTTATTGTCCTTTTAGGCTTGTTTTTTTCATAAAACGCTCGGCATCAACAACAAATCTTGTATGCTTTGCAGTGCCTATATCACCGTATGCGTCCTTTGCAGCTATATCAAAGCTTACCAAGCGTCCGCTAGAGCTGCTTATTGTAGCTGTAGCGGTAACCTCAACCCCAACAGGAGTAGCCGAGACATGAGAAACATTGATTGCAGTCCCCACGCTTGTTTCGCCCTCATCAAGGAACTTCGCAAGGCAAAGGCAAGCCGCCTCCTCCATTAATGCAATCATCGCAGGAGTTGCATAAACGTTGATATTGCCGCTTTTATAAGCACTTGCAAGGTCGCTTTCTTTTACAGTGGATGTAACTGTATAGAACGCACCGATATACGCACTTTTCACTATTTTATCCTCCCTAACATATCAAGTACAACAGTTGCAACCTTGTTAGCGGCTATATCTTGAAATTCGTCAAAGCTTATATCGCTTTCCTCGTTTGCGTTGTCAGAAATGCAACGAACAGAAACGAAGGGTATATCATTTCTAAAGCTGCAATGTGCAATTGCCGCTGTTTCCATATCAACCGCATAGGGGTCAAATTCTTCAATGATGCGGTTTCGGCTTTCGGTTGAGGAAACAAACTCCTCCCCCGATACAATACGCTTAACAAAGTGAGTCATACTGCTGCGCTTACATGCATCAACCGCAAGCTCAATGAGCGTTTTATCGCTCTTAAACTGAGAGTTGAAAGGAGGGTAGTTTTCCAAAAACCTAGCCAAAAGGTCATGGTGCATTACATCGTCAGAAATAACAATATCGCATATATG